>WLMZ01000059.1 GCA_009726095.1 Actinomycetota bacterium | reverse complement strand
GTCGAGGACTTCACCGCCGCTCGGGCCGCCCTGCGCGGCGAGTCGACGGTCGCTCGGTCTCCCGCCGAGAGCTGAACGCCAGCCCTCAGCCGCCCGGCATTGACAATCCTGCCGCCGTACAGCAGTGTGATGAGCCGTCACGACACGATGGCGTGAGGAGATGTTCAGTGGCCGAAAACATGTATCTCAACGGGAACTATGCACCCGTTACCGACGAGGTCACCTCGTTCGACCTGCCGGTGATCGGCGCTCTGCCCGCCGAGCTCAGCGGGCGCTACCTGCGCAACGGACCCAACCCCTGGCAGGTCGACGACCCCGACACGTATCACTGGTTCACGGGCGCTGGAATGGTGCACGGTGTGCGTCTTCGCGACGGCCGGGCGGAGTGGTACCGCAATCGCTATGTCGGCAGCACCGATCTCAGCGCCCACCGCGGTCAACCCGACATCACCGGTCCGAACTGGAACGACAGCTCCGCCGGGCCGAACACCAACGTCGGTGGTTTCGCCGGCACCACGTGGGCAATGGTCGAAGCTGGCGGGTGTCCGGTCGAGCTGACCTACGAGCTGGAAACGATCGGTCGCAACGATTTCTCCGGCACGTTGCCGGGCGCGTTCACGGCGCACCCCAAGGTCGATGCCGATACCGGTGAGATGCACGCGATGGTCTACGCCCTTCCGGAGTGGCTGGATCATGTGCAGTACGTGGTGGTCGCAGCCGGTGGCAGGGTGCGCCGTACGGTTGACATACCGTTGGAGCGCCCCACGATGCTGCACGACATGTCGTTGACGCAGCGTTATGCCGTCGTCTACGACTTCCCGGTGCGACTCGATTTCGACCTGGCGTTCGCTGGCCGGTTTCCGTTCCGCTGGCAGCCCGGTACCGGGTCGCGTGTCGGACTGCTACCTCGCGAGGGCGAGGCCGCTGACATCGTGTGGATCGACGTGCCGGAGTGCTACTCGTTCCATCCGATGAATGCCTACGACGGGCCCGACGGCAGCGTGGTCATCGACCTGTGCGTGTACGCGACCATGTTCGAGAGCGACCTGCTCGGACCATTCGGGGATGGCATGGCGCAGCTCGAGCGGTGGGTGCTGAACCCGACGGCGCGCACCTGCAGCGTGACCGTGATCGACGAGACGCCCCAGGAGTTCCCCCGCCACCGTGGCAGCGTGACCGCAAAGCCGTATCGGTTCGGCTACTGCACGTCGCCGTCGGCCTCCCTGCCCGAGTGGCCCACGCTCAAGCACGACCTCGTCACGGGCCAACGTTGGCTGTTCGACCATGGCCCCGGTCGCAGCGCCGGCGAGCCGGTCTTCGTGGCCCGCGAGGCCGCGACCGCCGAGGACGACGGATGGTTGATCACGCTGGTACACGACGTGCCCCGTGGCGCCGCCGAGCTGGTGGTGCTCGATGCCCAGGATTTCAGCAGGCGCGAAGTGGCGCGGGTGCTGCTGCCGCAGCGGGTGCCCTACGGCTTCCATGGCAACTGGGTGAGCGATCGTGCGGTACCGCCGCCAGCGTGAGGCTGGTGTGACGGGCTGGCGTGACGGGCTGGCGTGGAGGCTGGTGTGGCGGGCTGGCGTGGATGACCGGTGGGCCACCGCGCATGGGGCAGGCTTGAGGGAATGCCTCATGTTCTCGCAATCGATCTCGGCACCACAGGGCTGAAGGTGGCCGTTGTACGCGACGACGGCGTCGTGCTGTCGCTCGCAGCGCGAGAGCTCACGATGCATCTCGTCGCTGGCGGCGGGGTCGAGCAGGACGCACACGAATGGTGGCGCCAGATCGTGGCGGCCACGCATGAGGCCGTGGCCGCCAGTGGGGTAACGGCCGCCGCCGTCGATGCGATTGCCTGCACGAGCCAGTACATGTCGGTGGTGCCCATTGCCGCCGATGGCACTCCCGTTGGTCCGGTGATCATGTGGCTCGACGACCGAGCGGCCGAGCGCACGCGGCACCTGCGGCATCGCGAGAACATCAGCGTGTGGCTCGAGCGGCACGGCCTCGCACCATTCGGATCCGACGACCTGGCCCACATCGTGCTGCTCCATCACGAACACCCCGAGGCCTATGCCAACGCAGCAGCCTTCGTCGAACCCGTCGATGCCATCACTGCCCGGCTCACCGGCACGGTGAGCGCCAACCAGAACACGGCGTTTCCGCTGTTGCTCGTCGACAACCGCGTGCACGGTGCGGTGCACTACGACACCGACCTCATCGGTCGAGCCGGGATCGATCCCGCCAAGTTGCCTGCGCTCATCCCGATGGGATCCGTCGCCGGTTCGCTGACCGTGGCTGTCGCGCGCGAACTCGGGTTGCGACCCGGCACGGCCGTGCTGAGCGGCACCATCGATTCCACCACCTCGGCCGTGGGCACGGGTGCTGTCGGGCCGCAACGTTGCGGCATCGTGATTGGTACGACAGCCGTTGCCGTATCGCACGTAGCCACCTCGCGTGCCGATCACGGGCGCGCCCTGATGACCGCGCCCAGTCCCGTTGGCTCGCAGTATGTGGTGCTCGCCGAAAACGGCGTTGGGGGCAAAGCGCTCGATTTTGTGGCAAACCTGCTGGGCCAGAGCTCCCGCTCGATGATCGGTCTCGCCGCGCAGGCTCCTGCGGGGTGCGATGGCACCCTGTTCCTGCCATGGCTCGTCGGATCGATGGCTCCGGCCCCCGATGCGGCGGCGCGCGCCGCCTTCATCGGTTTGTCGTTGGGTACCTCGCAGGCACATCTGGCCCGTGCAGTGCTGGAGGGCGTGGCGCTGAACATGGCGGCACTCCTGCCGGCGGTCGAGCACTTCGTCGGCTCGCACTTCTCCGAGGTCACCTTTGGCGGCGGCGCTGCCCAGTCGGAGACCTGGGCGCAGATACTGGCAGATGTGTGTGGTCGTACCGTGCTGCGCGTCGCCGACCCGCGGGCCACCAACGCCCGTGGAGCAGCGCTGCTGGCGTTCATGCAACTCGGCGCGGTCAGTCTTGATGACCTCCCCGCGCTGGTGCCGATCGCCGCTCGGCATGAACCCGATGGTGCGCTGGGTGAGGTGTACGCGCGAGCCGGCAAACGTATGGAGGCGGCGCGCGGGTTGGGGGCCATCGGTGCCCGTTGACCAGCGACACTAGATTGGCCTGATGAACGTCACCGTCGCGGCCGTCCAGATGGCCATGTCCGATCGCCTCGCCGACAATGTCGCTGCCGCCGAGCGACTCGTGCGCCGCGCCGCTGCTGAAGGTGCGCAGATTGTGCTCATCCCCGAGCTCTTCGAGGGGCCGTATTTCTGTATCGACATGCTGCCCGATCACTTCGCTCGGGCGCTGCCCGTCGAGGGGCACCCCACGGTGCGCCACTTTCAAAACCTGGCCGCCGAGCTCGAGGTGGTGCTGCCGATCAGCATCTACGAACGCGCCAACAACGCCACGTTCAACACGGTCGTGATGATCGATGCCGATGGTGAACAGTTGGGTGTCTACCGCAAGAGCCATATTCCTGACGGCCCCGGCTATACCGAGAAGTACTACTTCAACCCAGGTGACACCGGGTTCCGCGTCTGGCGTACGCGTTACGCCGCAGTGGGGGTGGGGATCTGCTGGGACCAGTGGTTCCCGGAAGCGGCGCGGGTCATGGTGCTGCAGGGGGCCGAGCTGCTGCTCTACCCCACGGCCATCGGCAGCGAACCGCCCGACCCCAACTGGGACAGCAGCGGCCACTGGCAGCGCGTCATGCAGGGTCATGCCGGGGCCAACCTGGTGCCGGTGATTGCAGCGAACCGGGTCGGACGCGAGATCGGCCGCGATGGCACGCGCGAGATCACGTTCTACGGCAGCTCGTTCATCGCCGATGCCACGGGGGCCAAGGTCGCCGAGGCCGCACGTGCCGACGAGACCGTGTTGACGGCATCGTTCGATCTCGATGCGCTTCGTGCCCTGCGCCAATCATGGGGTTTGTTCCGCGATCGTCGCCCCGACCTGTACGCCCCGCTGCTCACGCTCGATGGAAGCACGCCGTCCCTATGACCGCACCCGCCATCCTGCGTATGCCGGGCGAGTTCGAGGCCCACGAGCGCACGGTGCTGTGTTGGCCCGCGCGGGCCTCGGTGTACGGCGATCTCATGCCGGCTGCCGAGGAGGCGCATGCGCGGGTGGCGCGGGCGATCGCCGATTACGAGCCGGTGTCGGTGATTGCCAACCCCGGTGCTGCGGCGTCGCGCGCAGCCGAGTTGTGCGGCGGTCGGGTCGAGATCGTTGAGCTTCCCATCGACGACTCGTGGTTCCGCGACAGCGGACCGATCTACGTCACCGATGGCGGCGGAGGCCGGGTGGCCACCGACTGGGCGTTCAACGGTTGGGGCGGCAAGTACACACCCTTCAATCAGGATGACCAGGTGGCCTCGCGCTGGGCCGACCACGCCGGGCACCCCAGCCGCCGCATGCCAATGGTGCTCGAAGGGGGCTCGTTGACGGTCGATGGCGAGGGCACCCTGGTCACCACGGTCCAGTGCCTCATGCACCCCAATCGCAACCCCGGTATGACGCGCCACGACATCGAGGCGCGGTTGCGCCGGGAACTCGGTGTCGACACGATCATCTGGTTGCCGTACGGGTTGGCCGACGACGACGACACCGATGGCCACGTCGACAATGTGGCGGTCTACGCCCGACCGGGCGTGCTGGTGATGCAGGGATGCGACGATCCCGACGAGCCCGATTGGTTGCGGATGAACGTGAACGCGCGTTGGGCCCGCGGCTCCAGCGATGCGGCGGGTCGCGCGCTGCAGGTGGTGGAGATCCCGGTGCTGCCGTTCGTCGAGATCGGTGGACAGCGCCGTCCGGTGCCGTACGGCAACTACTACGTCGGTAACGGGTTCGTGTTGGTGCCCACGGCCAAGCACCCCGCCGACACCGACATGCTGGCCATCATCGCCGAGCAGTACCCGGGCCGCGATGTCATCGGACTCGATGTCGGGCCGATCCTGGCCCATGGCGGCGGGGGCATCCACTGCATCACCCAGCAGGTGCCCGCACGCTGATCGAGAGCGTGTGTCAGGCGCCCTCGAGGTGCCGCATCATCCGCAGCACGCCGACATCGTCGTGTTGCCTGCCAACGATCTGCAGGCCGATCGGCATGCCGGCAGCGCTGGTTCCCACTGGCATGGTGCCGGCGGGCGAGCGGGTGAGGTTGAACGGATACGTGGAACGCACGAAGTTCACGTCGCTGCCATCGACCGACACCGGATCGAACGCGAGCGTGGGCGTCAGCAACAGGTCGACCCGCGAGAACAACTCCACGAGGCGCAGGTTCAGGCGATGGCATTCGTCTTCGGCCTGCACCATCTGCTCGACGGTGACAAAGCCCGCCATCTCGATGTAGCCGCGCACGGTCGGGTCCATGGCCTCGAGATCGTGGCCGGCCACCGAACGCTTCATGTAGTTCGCAACAAGGGTGATCCAAGGTCCAACGGGATCGGTGTCGAACACCTCGGGTACCTCCACGATTTCGACGCCGTCATCGGCGAGGCGTTGGACCGCGGCCTCGCACGCCGCAACGATGCCGGGGTCGACATCTGCATACCCAAGCGTGGGGCTCCAGGCCACCCGCAGGGCAAGCGGCGCTTCGGCAACGGCGCGAGACCACGGGATCGGCGGCGTGGGGAGCGACCGTAGGTCGGTCGGCTCTGCGCCGACGACGACATCGAGCACGGTGATCAACTCGTCGACCGTGCGCGTGATCACACCGCGCGTGGTGAGGTGATGCCAATCGACGGGTCGCGGGCCACCGTCGGGGATGCGGCCCAACGAGGGTTTGAATCCCGGGAGTCCGCACGCTGCGGCCGGGATGCGAATGGAACCACCGCCATCGGATCCGGTGGCGAGGGGCACCATGCCGGTGGCGACGGCCGCTGCCGAGCCGCCCGATGAACCCCCGCTTGTCCGAGCGAGGTCGTAGGGGTTGCGGGTCGCTCCGAACAGCGGGTTGTCGGTCACGCCCTTGGCGGCGAGTTCGGGGGTGTTCGTCTTGCCGACCACAATGCAGCCGGCCGCTTTGAGGCGCATGACGAGCACGGAGTCGGTGGTGGCGACCGGGGCGTGCTCCCACAGCCGTGAGCCGAACGTGGTCCGGTACCCGATGGTGTCCTCGGTGTCTTTCACCCCGAGCGGGACACCCGCCAGCGGTCCGATCGGATGGCCGGCAGCGATGCGTGCGTCGAGGGCAGCGGCATCGGTCAGCGCCTGCTCGCGCTGCACCGCGATGAAGGCGTTCAACGGTGGGTTGCTGGCGTCGATCGCCGCAAGTGCATCGGTGACGACTTCGACGGCAGATCGCTGGCGAGACCGAAGCTGTTGAGTGATCGTGATGAGCGAGTCGTTGGACATGTGCCATCTTGTCGCGCCACAGCGTGACACGTCTACCGGGCATGATCTGCTAGCACAGGCAGATGGAGTTTGGTGCTGTTCTCCCCACGACCGAGATCGGCAACGACACCGGCGCCGTACGTGCCTGGGCGCAGGCCGCACAGGACATGGGCTACAGCCGGATCATCGCCTACGACCACGTGCTCGGCGCAGCGCACGCAGATCGCGAGCCGCCGTTATGGGGTCCCTACACCGAGGCCGATCCGTTCCGCGAGCCGATGGTGTTGTTCGGGTACTTGGCCGGGGTCACCCAGCACATCGAGCTGATGACGGGCGTGCTCGTTCTGCCCCAACGCCAGACCGCGCTGGTGGCCAAGCAGGCCATCGAGATCGACCTGCTGTCAGATGGTCGTTTCATCCTGGGTGTCGGCACGGGCTGGAATTTCGTGGAGTACGAGTCGCTCGGTACCGAGTACCGCAACCGGGCGAAACGCTTCGACGAGCAGGTCGAACTGCTTCGCCTGCTGTGGGAGCAGCCGGTCATCGACTTCACCGGCCGCTATCACCGGGTGGATCGTGCCGGTTTGTTGCCGCTCCCGAACCGGAAGATCCCGGTGTGGTTCGGCGGTGGCTCCGACGCGGCGATGCAACGCGCCGCTGCGGTGGGCGACGGGTTCTTCTTCGGTGCCTCCGGTGGCCGAACGGAGGCAGCCCTCGATCGGCTCCGGGTCATGCTCACCGGGTGCGGCCGCGATCCTGCAGCGTTCCCTGTTGGTTCGCAGATCCACACCGGGCGAGGTGCTGAGAAGTGCGCAGCGGAGGCCGCCGGGTGGAAGGCCGCGGGTGGCACCCACCTGTCGGTCAGCACGATGTCGTCGAAAATGCTCGGCGCGCTCGACCGCCCGTGCGCCGACGTCGATCAGCACATCGCCCTGCTGCAGGAATCGCTCGACATGCTCAGCGCCCTCTGAGCCCTACGAACGGCGGGCGGAGCGAATGAAGGCGGCGATGCGGGTGAGGCACTCGGCGTTGGCTGCCGCGGCCGGAACGAAGTGGTCGCCACCGCTGATGGCGTACAGCGCCGATCCGGTGAGGCCCTGAGCGATGGCCTGGTCATAGAGGGACCGCGTGCCGCTGACAGGTACCGGCGCGATGATGTCCCGCCCCGTGCCGAGATCGGCAACGGCGAACGCCGCATCACCGAAGGGCATGATGTTGTCGGCCGTGCCATACACACCGAGCATCGGTGGGGAACCCGGGGTGATGTAGCGCTTGTCAAGGAGCGACCCGGCGAGATCGATCCACCCGGCCACGGCTACGCTGCCGCCCGAGTTACCGTCCGAGTTACCGCTTGTCCCATCGAGCCCACCTTCGGCGGCGATGATCGCCTGGAACTCGGGGTCGGCCTTGCTGGCGTCATCGAGGTACACGGCGTGACCCGACACCATCGCCCCTGCCGAGTGGCCGCCCAGGAAGATCTGCGTCGGGTCGATGTCGAAGCGGTTGCCTGCGCCGGCATCGAGGGAGAGGAACCGCACGGCGGCCCGGGCGTCCTGCATGCCCTGGATGAGTAGCGTCTTGATGATCGGGTTGGTGATTCCTCCCGAGCCATCAAAGGTGCGGTAGTTGATGCACGCGACCACGAGTCCCTGCCGGGCGAGGGCGGCGGCGAAGCCTGCCAGGTTGGCCTTGTCGGTCATCGGCTGGAACGCGCCACCGGGCAACAGCACCAGCAACGCCAGCGAGTTGTCGCCGCGGTCGGGCGGGGTGTACACGTCCATCGTGAGGATCTGTTGCGCCCCACCGATGGTGGTGTTGGCGCCGTAGGCGAGATCGGATGTGACGGTGACAGCGCCGGGCTCGGCGACGGTGTCGGCAGGTGTGGCAGCGCTGAGGTCCGGCGCAGATTCATCAGGACCCGAGGTCGTCTCCGCAGCGGTGCCGGCGGCTGAATCGGAACCGCACGAGGCGAGCAGCGCCGCGCCCATGGATGTGACGCTCCCGATGGCCAGCATGAACTGCCGCCGGCCAAGGCGGATCGACTGCCTGCGCAGGGTCATGGCCGGCCGAGGATCAACCCGCTGGTCGGCACGCCGGTGCCTGCGGTGGCGAGCACGTGCTCGACATCGGCGACCTGGTTGTAGGAGGTGCCGCGAATCTGGCGAACCGCCTCGGCGATGCCATTCATGCCGTGGATGTAGGCCTCGCCCAGCAGCCCACCGCTGGTGTTGATCGGCAGCGTGCCACCCAGCGAGAGGTTCTCGACGGTGGCGAAGTCCTTTGCCTCGCCCCGCCCGCAGAACCCGAGTTCTTCGAGTTGCATCAGCACGAACGGTGTGAAGTGGTCGTACAGGAACGCTGTGGAGATGTCGGCTGGCGTGAGGTCCGAGTCGGCCCACAGCGTCTTGGCCACGATGCCCATCTCGGGCAAACCGAGCAGCTCGTCGCGGTAATAGCTCGTCATCATCTCACCGTCGAGGGCTGCCCCCTGCGCTGCCGCAGTGATCAATGCTGGCGTTTGGCGGAGATCGCGGGCACGCTCGGCCGAGGTGACCACCAGCGCCACGCCACCGTCGCTCTCCTGGCAGCAATCGAGCAGGCGCAGCACGGGTTCGACGATCCATCGCGACGCTTGGTGGTCCTCGATGCTGATGGGACGCCCGTAGAACCATGCCTCGGGGTTGGTGGCGGCGTGCTTGCGGTCCACCACGGCTATCCGGCCGAAGTGCTCGTTGGTGACGCCGTATTCGTGCATGTAACGGCGTGCGTGCAGAGCCACCCATGACGCCGGGGTGAGCAGCCCATATGGCGCGTACCACGACAACCACAGCGGCATCGATGCCATCGCGCCCGTGCCGCCGCCGCCGCCGCCGAAGCGCATACCCGATCGTTCGTTGAACGCTCGGTAACACACCACGACCTTGGCTGCGCCGGTGGCCGTGGCCATGGCAGCGTGCATCACCGTGCCGGCCGCAGCGCCGCCGCCATAGGGGATGCGTGAGAACACCGAGAGGTGGGGAATACCCAGGTTGCGGGCAACCTCGGCTTCCTCGCTGTTGTCCATGGTGAACGTGATCAGGCCATCGACGTCGGCCGGGGTCAACCCGGCATCGTCGAGTGCGGCCTTGATCGCCTCGCAGGCCAACTGCATCTCGCTGCGGCCGGATTCTTTCGAGAACTCGGTCTGGCCGATACCGACGATGGCCGTGCGGTTCTTCAGCCAACCGCTCATGCGCCGGTGTCGCCGATGGGCAGGCTCACCACTGCGGTGCCGCTGACGTGGTCGCCGAGGTTGTTGGTGGCGCGCAGTTCCACATCGATCAGGCCTTCGTCGCCCGATCGGGAGATGCCCACGACCTGGCCCGTGTAGGTGAGCGTGGAACCGGGGAAGGTGGGCACGCCCAGGCGGATCGCGAGCTTGCGGACCATAGCCTGGGGACCCGCCCAATCGGTGAGGAACCTGCTGCAGTAGGCGGTGTCCGACAGGATGTTCATGAAGATGTCGGGGGCGCCCTGGGTGTTGGCGTAGGCGCGGTCGTGGTGCACGGGCATGAAGTCGCGAGTGGCGATGGCGCCCGCCACGATGACGGTGGCCGTGACGTCGATGATCAGCGTGGGCAGCTCGTCACCGACGGCAATGGACGCCCAATCGAGGGTCGCGGTGCGATCGGCGCGGGTCACGACTGTGCCTCTGGTCGGAACTGGGGCAGCACCAGGCCGTCATCGTGGTGTTCGTAGAACACCTCGACGCGCATGCCGATGGTGACCTCGGCAGGGGCGATGTCGCGCAGGTTCGACACCAGTCGGGTGCCTTCATCGAGGTCGACGAGCACCACGATGTAGGGGTACTCGAACCACGGGTACTGCGGGAACTGCGGCATCACAAAGCTGAACACGCTGCCGCGTCCTGAGGACTCGAGGGTGTCCCAAGACACGGAGTTGCAGCGCGGACACATCGGTCGCGGCGGATGACGCAGCGTGGCGCAACCGGTGCAGCGCTGGATCAACAGCCGGTGCTCGCTGACGCCGTCCCAGAAGAACTGGGTATCGGGGTTCATCGAGGGTGCCAGACGGCTGCTCATGGTGTGCTGCCCGGCTTGAACTTGAGGATGCGGAACCGCTGCACGCCTACGACCCCGCCGGTATCGTCGACGTACGTGGTGACCCAGGTGACGAAATACCCCGGCCCGAGTCGGGTCTGCTTTTCGTCCGAGATCGATTCGATCACCGTCGAGGCCGAGACGGTTTCGCCGAGAGCGAGGTAGCGCATGATCTCGAACTCGGAGTTCGACGCCAGCGTTCCGACGAAGCCGGCATCGTCGAACAGCGCGAGTGGGCTGGCGCCATCTGATGGCACCGGAGAGCCACCACGTTCGCCGATGCCGGTGATCATCGGTGTGGCCATGGTCCAGGTCTGCAGCATCAGCGGCGGGGCGACCACGCCGCCGAACCGTGTGGTGGCAGCGAAGTCGGCATCGGTGTAGATGGGGTTGTCGTCCTCGAACGCTGCGGCCCAGTGGCGGATCATTGGTTGGTTCACCGGGTCGGGCGCGACCGTCGGCCGACCCGAGCCGACCGGTGTGCCGACCAGTGCGGCGATGGCGTCGGCGAAGGTGCTCATCCCACCGAGCGCATGGGTGGTCGTTCGTCGAGGTTGAGTGGTTCGCTGGTGCCGTTCGGCCGCAACAGCGCCAACTGATCGGCGGCAAAGGCCTTGTCGGCACCCACACGTCCGAGCAGGGTGGCAATGACCTCGGCGGCCTGCACGCCCAGCCGGTCCAGCGTTTGGTGGCGGTGCTGGCGTTCGCCGACATCGACCTGAGCGATAGCCGAGGCGCCGAAACGTTCGGCGATGTCGGCGAGCATGGCGATCTCGACGCCCCAGCCCTTCACGAACGGAATTTGCTCGATCGCACTGCGCCGGCCGGCGAACTCGCCGCTGAGGGGCTGGTGCAGCCCGGTGAGCTCGGGTAGGAACAGGCTGAGCAACGGCCGGGCGACCAGCTCGGTGGTGCGCCCACCCCCGCCCAGATCGATTGGCCGGTGGTAGCTGGCCTTCACCAACGCAACGTCGGTCTCGGTAAGCAATGGCATGAGCAGGCCGAGGACCCAACTGGGTTCGACGGTGGTGACATCGCCGTCGCACCAGACGATGAAATCGCCGGTGCTCACCGCAAGGGTGGCCCACAATGCATTGCCCTTGCCCCGGCCCGGCCCATAGACCTCGTTCACCGTGTTGATGGACACCACGGTTGCGCCGTTGGCGGCGGCAATGGCGGCGGTGTCGTCACTGGAGTTGTCGTCGAGCACGATCAGTTCGTCGACCAGTCCGGTGCGCTCGACCAACGATTCGTGGAGCAGGCGCACCAGTGCGCCGATGGTGGCGGCCTCGTTCTTGCAGGGGATACAGACGCTGACCGTGCGGCCTGCTTTCGCTGCAATTGCGTCGTCCATGGTGAACGACGTTGCATCGAATGTGCGAACAGGACTCACACTGCTGAGGGTAGATGCGCTCACGGCCAATAACCTCGCTGGGCGTGGAACTGTTTGCTGTCATCAACGCCTCGCCCGACTCGCTGAACGCCGATTCGATCGTGTCCGGCGCCGAGCAGGCCGTTGCCCGTGCTCGCCTGCTGTTGGGTCAGGGGGCTGACGGCCTCGACCTGGGCGGGCAGGGCAGCACCGATGCGGCCACCGTGGTGGGCTGGGAGACCGAGTGGCAGCGCCTGGCGCCGATCGTGCCTGCCCTGGCAGCGCTCGGAGTTCCGCTGAGCGTTGATACGTGGCGGCCGCAGGTGGCCCGTCGGGCCATCGAGGCCGGAGCCACTGTGTTGAACGCCGCTGATGGTATGCAGAGCGACGAGATGTGGGAGGTGGCGGCCGAGTTCGACCTGCCCATCGTGGTGCCGTTCCTCAGTGGGCCGAACCCGCGCGAGATGCACCACGTCAACGCCGATCCCGTCGATTCCCTCGTCGAGTTCTTCGAGGCGCGCCTTGCCGATGCCGATCGCTTCGGCATGCGGCACCGCTGCATCATCGACCCGGGCACCGGGTTCGCCCCCAGCAACTGGGCGTGGGAGGACCGCTACCTGTACCAGAAACGGGTGTACAGCAACCTCGACCAGCTGCGCCGCTGGGGCCTGCCGTTGTACATCGCCCTGCCGTGGAAGGACACGCCCCAGCACTGGGAGCTGATGGAGATCGTGCTGAAGCAGCGGCCCGAATACGGCCGGGTGCACTATCCGGACCAGGTGCGCGCGCTCGAGCGCACGCTCGGCCTGATCAACTGAGGTCGGGGCATACATGGGCGGGTCGATCAGTAGAGGTCGGCCAGCGGCCCGAGCGGCATGATGTCGTCGGGCGCGACGGTGGCATCCCAACCCTTCGGGCACAGCTCGGGAGCGACCTCGGACAACGGGGCGAGAACGAAGCGGCGCTCGGCGTAGCGGGGATGCGGGATGGTGAGCTCGGGGCTGTCGATCGTGACGCCGTCGTAGAACAACAGGTCGACATCGAGCGTTCGGGGTCCCCAGTGGATCACCCGCTGCCGCAGCGCCAGCGACTCGATGCGCTGGCAGCGGCGCAGCATGGCGAACGGGTCGAGCGAGGTCTCCACGGCCACGACCATGTTGAGGTAGGCGCCCTGGTTGTCCGGTCCACCGACGGGAGCAGTTTCGAAGACCTGCGACTGGCCGATGATGCCGGTGCCGAGCTCGTCGACCGCCAGCTTGAGATAGGCCACCCGGTCGCCCAGATTGGTGCCCAGCGCAACGATGGCCCGGTGGCTGGTGCGTGGGGGGATCTGCAGATCGGCGCGGGTGCGCCGGATGCGCACGGATGTGTGCTGGAGGTCCTCGGGGATCGGCGGGCGCAGCTTGCGCACGACGACCTCGACCGCTTCGACGCGATCAAAGGTGAGCGCGTCCTCGGCGATGCGGTGCACGAGGCGCTCGAGGAGCTCGTCTTTGGATTCGCGGGCGATGGCAGCGGCGCGTTCGGCGACGAGGCCGTAGTGGGCCGTATCGGCCAGGTCATCACTGGCGCCAGCATCACGGAGGTCACCCTCGAGGGTGATGTCGAATTCCAGCGGCTGGGCAGACTCGCGCTCGTGGGCGAGAACGCCGACCAATGTCATCACGCGTAGACCGGTGATCTCAATCTTGTCCATCAGAGCGACCCTTCCGTGATGCAGCCCGTGCGATGCAGCCTGTGTGATTCGGCCCGTTGCCCTGTCAGCGGACCACCAGGACATGACGCAAGCGGATCGGTGGGACACCCATACCGATGCGACAGTGCGAACCTAATACTGGAAGTGCGCTTTGACCACGTCGCGGTCTGAATGGGTGACCGAAAAGGTTCTCAGCCGATGCGGCCCGTTACCGGGGATCCGTTGCGGAGCACCATGTACTGACGGTCCGGCTGGTCGGCAACGGTGAGGTCATCGGCGCCGATGCCAGTACGCACGGCAGCCCCGCTCGGTGCGTACTGCACGATGTAGGCCTTACGCACCGTTTCGGTGACGTTGGCCCCGGTGAGGTGCGGGGTGAGCGACGAGAACACCACAACGCTGCCGGCCGGCGCCTCCACCGGTACCGCGTCGTCGACTGTATCGAGGCACGTGAACCCGTACGGGCCGAGTCGGTGCAGGAACGTGCCGCGTCGGTGCATTCCCGGGGCGACCCATGGACAGCCGTTGCTGACGGTGGCGTCGGTGAGCGGCACCCAACACGTCAGGTACTGCTGCGGTTCGGCGAATGCGTAGCCGTTGTCCTGGTGCCATGGGAACTCGCGTGTTGGTTCGGGCTTTTTGTACACGGCCTGGTCCCAGTAGAGCCGAACGTCGGGACCGATGAGGTCGCCCACAATGCCGAGCAACGAGGGATGGCGGGTGAAGTCGCGACACGTCTCGTCGTGCCCAGCCAGGTGCGCAGTGAAGGTGATTGCGTCGGCCTGGGCGATGAACATCGCGCCGTCTGGTTGCGTCCGGAGAAATTCGGTCGCGTCCCGCTCGTGCGGGTCGATTGCTGCCGTCAGGGCGCCGATCGTCGCAGCATCAAAGGCATGCTCGACCAGGCAGTAACCGTCGCGGTCGAACTGCTCGGTTTGTTCGCTCGACAAGAAAGTGGGGGTGGCCCTGCCCGACACGGCGGCTGCGGATTGCCAGGCGAAGGCAGTGTTGAACGGGTGCAGTGCTGTCATGGTGTGACCTGGCGTACGCGACCACGGAGGCCCCGCAGCACACCACCCCGCACCCGTGGATGTCTGGCGCGATGTTCATGTCCGATCATGCAGGTCACGGTAGTACGTCTGGACCGTGTACGTTCAGGGGCACATGGGGATGATGGAACGGATGAGGGGATCCGAACCTGCGCGGCGCGCTCAAATCGCCGTAGCCGGGTTGCTGGTCATTGGCGCGCTCGTCGTCGCGTTCAATCTGTGGCCGCTGCCCTGGGGCGCGGCGATTCGTGGCCTTGTGTTGGGAATGCTCACCGCCCTGTTGGCCCTCGGTCTGGCCCTGGTGTACCGCGCCAACCGAGTGCTCAACTTTGCTCAGGCCGACCTCGGGTCTGTACCAACCTCGCTCGCGGTCGCGCTCGTGGTCTTCTCGCACTGGCCGTACCCGGTTGGGTTTGTGGTCGGACTGGTCGTTGCCGTCGCGCTCGGCGCGATCGTTGAGCTGGCGATCGTGCGGCGTTTCCGACACGCATCGCGGCTCGTGCTCACGGTGGCGACGCTGGGAATCACCCAGATCCTGGTGGTGCTGGGCATCCTGCTCCCACGGTGGTGGGGTCGCAATGCCGCCTCCGAACGCTTGCCACAGATGTTTCCGTGGAAACTCGACATCGGCCCGTTCCGGCTCCTCGCCAACGATTTCGTGGCGCTCGTCGTGGCGCCCGTGGTGATGGTGATGGTCGCGTTGTTCCTGAATCGCACTCGCATCGGTGTTGCGGTGCGGGCCTCGGCCGAGCGCAGCGATCGCGCCAACATGCTGGGTATACCCGTGGCGCGGCTGTCCACCATCGTGTGGGCGCTCGCTGCAGCGCTGTCGTTCGTGGCACTGTTCCTGCGCGCCGGCATTCTTGGTGCGCCAATCGGCAGCGCTTTCGATGTCTCCAACTTGTTGTTCGCGATGGCTGCGCTCGTGATCGGGCGGCTGCACCACCTGCCCACGGTGGCGTTGGCCGGCATCGGCATCGGGTTTGTCGATTACTGGGTGCAATGGCACGCGCAGAGCCCGTTGCTGGTGGTGCCCATGGTGTCTGCGCTGTTGCTCGCAGTGCTGTTGTTCCAACGCCGGTCGGTGAGCCGTCGCGACAGTGACGCCACGTCGTCGTGGCGTGGTGCAGAAGAAGTGCGCCCGCTCAGCATCGCGCTGGCCCGGCTGCCGTTGATGCGGGCGGTGCGCTGGGGTGGCGCTGCGCTGCTGGCCGCCGCGCTGGTGGTGCTGCCCACCGTGCTGCGCGTTGATCGGCTCATCCAGTTGACCGAGGTTGTCATCTTCGTCGTCATCGGACTGTCGTTGATGGTGCTCACCGGGTGGGCAGGGCAGATCTCGCTGGGGCAGATGGGCTTCGTGGCCGTTGGCGGTGCCGTCAGCGCGCTGTGCACCTCACGGTGGCACGTCGATCTCACGCTGGCGTTGATCATCGGCGCGTTGGCTGGGGCGATTGCAGCCTTGCTGGTCGGCCTCCCGGCGCTCCGCCTGCAGGGCCTGTACCTGGCGGTCACCACCTTGGCGTTCGGGCTCAGTGTGTCATCGTGGTTGCTCAACGACCGTTTCTTCGGCTGGATCCCGACCGAGCGTCTGCGGGTTGCGCCACTGTTCGGTCGCATCGAGGTCGACACCCCGACAAGGTTCTATGCCTATTCGCTTGTGGTGATGGGCCTGGTCGTCCTGGCCGTTCGCGGCATCCGTCGCTCACGGGCCGGCCGCGTCATCGTGGCGCTGCGCGAGAACGAACGTGCTGCGCAGAGCTTCTCCATCGCAACGGTGCGCGCGAAGTTGTCGGCGTTCATGCTGAGTGGTGCCATCGCCGGACTTGCCGGTGGACTGTTCGTGCACTCGCAGCACGCATTCAGCTTGTCGCAGTTCGGTGTGGGGCAGAGCTTCGGGGTGTTCACGGCTGCGATCATCGGCGGTCTGGGTTCGGTCACCGGGGCCGTGATCGGCGCCGTGTACACCCGCGGCACCCTGCGCCTGCCGTCGCTGGAATGGCGCCTCCTGTCCACGTCGGTTGGCGTGCTGATCATCCTGCTCGTCATGCCGGGTGGATTGGGCAGTCAGGTCACCAAGTTGCGCGATCTACTCGCCAAGGGAGCGCAACGACTTCATCACGAGCGCTCCCCCGATCCAGTGGTCGAGGTCGAAGCCCCGGCTGCGGGTGGGGCCGCGCCACCCAACCCTCTCAATGGCCCCGCTGACGAAGGGATGCAAACGGTATGAAGGCGTTCATCGAGGGGCTGAAGCATCCCATGGTGTGGTTGCGCACCATCTGCGGAGGCGAGTCGGCGTTCCCGTTGCTCGTGCTCTTCGGCCTCAATGCCGTCGACGAACTGGACCGTACGGCGTTTGGCATCCTGCTGCCCAACATTCGCAAGGAGTTCCACATCAACCTCACCACGGCGCTCGGCCTGGTGGCGTTGGCGTCCGTTGCAGCGTTGGCGCTGCAGGTACCCATTGCGCAATATGCCGATCGCTCGCGACGTATACCACTGGCCATCACGGGCGCGCTCGTGTGGGGGCTCTTCAGCGGCATGACCGGCCTGGCCATGGGCGTGGTCGTGCTGACGGTGGCGCGTTCGGGCTCGGCGATCGGCAAGGCGGTCGTCGACCCCACCCACAACTCGCTGCTTGCTGATTACTACCCCATCGAGTCGCGCAGTCGGGTGTTCAGTGCTCATCGCGCCGCCAACGCCGTTGGGTCGTTCATCGGCCCGCTCGCCGCCGGTCTGCTGGCCTATTACTTCGGGTGGCGAACGCCATTCTTCGTGTTCATGGTGCCCACCATCATCTTCGCGGTCCTTGCCCTGAAGCTGCGCGAACCAATTCGTGGACGATGGGAACGCGCCGCCGCCGGAGCATCCGAGGAGGTCATCAACACCGAGGAGATCCCTGCCTCGTTCGCCGAGAGTTGGCGCACGGTCCAAAAGGTGCAGAGCCTGCGCCGTATCTGGTGGTCGTTGCCGTTCCTGGCAACTGCGTTGATCGGGTTTGTCACGCTCGCCTCGGTGCTCTACGACCGTGAGTTCGGACTGGGCGAACGCGGACGCGGGTTCGCCGCAGCCATCGCCGAGCCGTTCGGGCTGGTGGGCATCGTGTTGGGCTCGCGGATCGTCACCCGACGCTACATGAGCAACATGAAGGGTCTCATCATCTTCTTGTCGCGCATCGCGGTCGGCACCTCGGTGGTGCTGGTGGCCTTTGCCCTCGCACCCAACATCGGCACCGCCGTGGCGATGAACTGCGTCATCTCTGCGGCCCTCGCCACGCTCGGACCCGGCATCCTCGTGGCGTTCTCGCTGGCCATCCCGCCACGCGCCCGGGCCACCGGCTTCAGCGTGGCTTCGCTGTGGGTCATTCCCGGCCTGCTGGTGCTACCGATCATCGGCTGGGTCGCCGACAAATGGAACGTGCGCGTTGGCATGCTGGTGATGGTGCCGTTGTTCATCATCGGCAGCCTGATCCTGCGCAGCATCGCGAACGTCATCGATGCCGACATCGCCCAGGTTTGGCGGGCCACGGCAGCGCGGTCCGAAGCGCTGTACCAGCGACGTGCCGGTGAGGCCGATCTGCTGCTCGTGCGTGGGGTCGACGCTGGCTACGGCGGCAGGCAGGTGCTGTTCGGTGTGGACATCGACGTGAAAGAGGGCGAGATCGTCGCCCTGCTCGGCACCAACGGTGCCGGAAAGTCCACATTGCTCAAGGCGATCAGCGGCGTGGTCGAGGCCGATCGTGGCGCAGTGGTGCTCGACGGTCGCGACATCACCCATGCACCGCCCAACGAGATCGCCATGCTCGGCGTCTCGCAGATGCCCGGGGGCGCCGGTGTGTTCGGTTCGCTCAGCGTGCGCGAGAACCTGCAGCTCGCTGGATGGACGAAACGCGGCAAGCAGGACGAGGTGAAGGCGAGCACGCAAGAGGTGCTGGAGATGTTCCCGGTGTTGCAGCAGCGCATCGATGACGCTGCAGCAGATCTCAGCGGTGGTCAGCAGCAGATGCTCGCGCTCAGCATGGCGTTCATCGCCAAGCCGAGGGTGTTGCTCATCGACGAACTGTCGCTGGGTCTTGCCCCGGTCGTGGTGGGCCAGCTCCTGCCCATCGTGCAACGTCTCGCGGCCAGCGGGGTTGCGGTGATCATGGTTGAACAGAGCGTCAACGTTGCGCTCTCGGTCGCCGAGCGCGCCTACTTCCTCGAACGTGGCACCGTGCGCTTCAGCGGGCCGACGGCCGATCTGCTGGCCCGCCCTGATCTGCTCCGTTCGGTGTTCCTGTCACACGCCAGCGTGGGCGACACGGCGCCGCGCGAAGCCGTCACCGTGCCCGTCGGTGCGCTGCCCGCCCTTGCAGTGGAAGGACTGTCGCGCACCTTCGGGGGTATCCGTGCGGTCAATGGAGTTTCCTTCCAGATCGAGCAGCGCGAGATCGTTGGCATCATCGGCCCCAACGGCGCGGGCAAGACCACGCTGTTCGACCTCATCTCCGGCTTCATTCCGTCCGATGCCGGTCGGGTGCACCTAGCCGGGCACGAACTCACCGACGTGTCGCCGGCCGAGCGCGCTCGGGCAGGCCTCGGTCGGAGCTTTCAGGACGCGCGCCTGTTCCCCGAGCTCACGGTCACCGAAACCTTGGCCGTGGCCACCGAGCGCTTCGTTGGTAGTCGCAGCATGCTTGCGGCAGCGTTGCGCCTGCCGCAAACCTTCGACTCCGAGCAGAAGGTGGCGCTTCGGGTGGACGAACTGCTCGAGCTGATGGGCCTGGGCGACTATCGCAATACGTTCATCCGCGAGCTCTCCACCGGCACTCGCCGGGTGGTGGATCTGGCGTGTCAGGTGGCGCATCGGCCCACCGTGATCCTGCTCGATGAACCATCGTCGGGCATCGCCCAGCGCGAGGTCGAGGCCCTGGCGCCCGTACTCATGCGCCTACGCGACGAGATGGGTGCGAGCTTGGTCGTGATCGAGCACGACATGCCGTTGATCAGCTCGATCTCTGATCGGCTGATCGCGCTCGATCAGGGCACCGTCGTCACCTCGGGCGCGCCGGCCGAGGTGCTCGAGAATTCGCAGGTGGTCGAGAGCTACCTGGGCACATCGGCCGTGGCGATTTCGCGATCCGGAACAGAACCAGCAACCAAGGGGTAGACCATGCAGGCAGCAAGTGCAGGAGACGACAGCGGGGCGAAGAAGTCGGTAGCGCTGAAACGGTACGGTCCGATCATCGGCCTGCTTGCCGCAGTTGGTATCGGTGTCGGCGTGCTCGTTGTCTCCGGGGGAGACGACAACAACACAGCGGGCACCACGCCGGGCGCGACATCGCCAACCACGCCCGGATCGGAAAGCAGTACGCCGGTAACCGGTGGCACTGCTGGGGCTCCGGCACCGGCAGACCTCACCTATCCGTACAGCTTCACGCAGGCCAAGGCACAGGGCGTGACGGTTGAATGGGGGGCCCGGTGCGACACGAAGACCGGCAAGTTGGCGGTGCCCGACTTCTTTGCGCCTGACTGCTATGCGCCGT
>WLMZ01000058.1 GCA_009726095.1 Actinomycetota bacterium | reverse complement strand
GATGCGCGTCAAGCCCAGTTGACCCGCCGGTTACGTGAGATCGCGCTCGAGTGCCCAGGGGTGTCACCCGAAGCTGATGTTGCTGCAGCGTCACGATCGGGTCGACGCGACGCCGCACGGGCAACGAAACGGGTTGATGCGTTAGACGCGGTGCCAGAGTTCGAGGGTTCGTTAGAAGACGGTGGGGTATCTGGCGGGCATGTCGATGCGCTCGGTGCAGCGTTAGCAAACGTGAAACCCGAATACCGTGACGTGTTCGCTGCTGACGCTGCCCGTTTGCTTGCTGTTGCCGAGCGTTGCACCCCAGAACAATTCGCCAGGTTCCTAACCCGCGAGATCGACCGGTTAGACGCCCGCGCTGGCGACGAGAAACTGGCACGGCAACGCCGAAACGCTGGGGTGCGTTACTGGTTCGATCGTGATTCAGGGATGTGGATGCTCCGCGGCCAATTCGACCCCGAAACCGGGTTGGAGCTCCAGGGGCGTCTCGACAACGCCGTCGAAGCCCTGTTCCACGCCGCGGTGCCCGACGACTGCCCAACAGGTGACACCAAACAAGATTTCCTGCGTGCCGCCGCGTTAACGCAACTGCTACGGGGCAGGTTGGACAACGCCGGCGAATCAATCGACGATGCCGGGCGGGGCGTTGAGGTCACCGTGATCATCGACTTGGAAACCCTGTTGCACGGGTTACATGAACACACCATCATCGACACCGGCTCAGACGCCGTGTTACCCATCGAGTCATACCGGCGGATGGCCTGCAGCGCAGCAATCATCCCCGCCGTGCTCAATGGCGACGGAGTGATTCTCGATCAAGGCCGCGAACAACGCTTAGCCAACCGGGTGCAACGCCGAGCATTACGAACCATGTATCAAACATGTGCGATCCCCGGGTGTGTCGTCCGGTCCCGATACTGCCAACCACACCACCTCCACTGGTGGCGACACGGCGGCCCCACCGATCTCCACAACCTGCTGCCGTTATGCAGCCGACACCACCACGCCGTCCACGACGGCGGCTGGAAACTCACCCTGCACGTTGACCGATCACTCACGATCACCTTCCCCAACGGCACCACACAAAGCACCGGACCACCCGGCACACAACGGGCCGCCTGACGCCCCGGCCACGAGATCACCGGGCAACGGGCTACCCAGGCCGGGTGGCGGGTTACCCGGTCGGCGGGTTACCCGGTCGGCGGGTTACCCGGTCGCGAAGTGACCACCGGCAGCCCCATCGTCGGGTTGACGGCCGGCCGGGCGGGCGGCGTGGGCGGGCCTCAGGTCAGGTGCCGCGCCAGATCTACATGGTGCCATGAAGCCCGGCGTGATGCTGTCAGTTACCGTGCCAGAGCTGCAGCGGGGTCTTGGTGCGGTCGCCGGTGAAGGGCACTGGCTCGGACGCGCCGTCGAAACGGGCCGACTGGTAGGCGGCGCAGACGATGTCCAGGATGAGCCGACCGAATGCAACGTCCATGAACGGTGTCGCACCCTCGGCAAGATCGGTGGCGAACGACTTGAGCTGGCCGAGGTATCCGAGTTGCTCGATGAAGGGCAGCGGTGCCGTAACGCTGGGCAGGCGTACCGGGTCGCCGTTGTGCTCCAATGTGGGCTGGGGCCAGAACTCGATGCGAAGCACGCCGGTGGGGCTGCTCAGTTGTACGTCCCAGACGGGGTCGGGGCCGGCGTCCCAGCTGGAGATCACCCGGCCCACCAGGCCGCTGCGGAACGTCAGCGCAACCTCGGCGTGCTGGTCACTGTTGTGGCCGGGGCCACCGGTGAGGCGACAGCTCACCGAGGTGACGGGTCCGGCGCCGGCGGCGGCCGCCGACAGGACCGCGACGGCCAGTGGGTGCACGCCCAGATCGAACAATGCGCCGCCACCCCAGGCGTCGCTGGTGAACTCGCCCCATGTGGGCAACGCCTGCAGGGCGCGTACCTCGAGGTGATTCAGGACGCCGAGGTCGCCCACCATGGCAAGCATGGTGGTGACCACGGGAGCGTAGGCCAGGTTCTCGGCGTACAGCACTCGTTCGCGATGGGTACGGGCGGCGGCCACCAGGGCATCGGCGTCGGCCAGCGTGGTGCATAACGGCTTCTCCAGCACCACCGCGGCGCCGGCGTCGAGCAGGCGCAGTGTGTCGGCGGCGTGCAGGTGCGGGGGAGTGGACACCACCACGATGTCGGCCCCGCCGGGCAGTTGGGTAGCCGGTCGGTCGGCCCCGCCGGGCAGTCGGTCGTGCAGTCGGTCGTGCAGTTGGTCGGCCCCGCCGGGCAGTCGGTCGTGCAGTCGGTCGTGCAGTTGGTTGTAGGTGACAGCGACGGATTGCAGCTGGGTGGCTCGCTCGGTGGCCCGTTCGGCCGTGCGCGATGCAACTGCGGTGATGGGCATGTCGAGGAACCTCGCTGCTGCGCCGTGGGCGCCCGAGATCATGCCCGCACCCCACAGTGCGACCAATGGCTGGTTGGTCGTCGGCCCGTCGGACGGCTGGCGATTGGTCATCGGCTGGTTGGTCATCGGCTGGTTGGTCATCGGCTGGTTGGTCATCAGCTAGTTGGTCGTCGGCTGGTTGGTCGTCGGCTGGTCGGTCGTCGGCCGGTCGGCCATCGTTCGGCGAGGTCCCGGTTACTTGCCGGCCAGCGCGGCAACGACCGGAGCGAAGGGTTCGATGTCGTCGGCGCCGACGATGATGTAGCTGAATCCCCACTTCTCGCGGCGGGCGACGAGATCGTCGATGATCTGATCGGTGGTGCCCACGAGGGCGAACGGGGATTCCTCCATGAATGCGCGGGGCACGCCGAGCATGCCGGAGATGGAATCCATGGTTGCGATGCGTTCGTCGGTCACCTTCACCAAAAAGGCGCGTACGTTCATCTCTATCTGCGACATGCGATCGCCCGCCGCAGCGTGCACGATGGCAACCTTTGCGTCCACTGCCTCGGCGGTCATCGTGGAGATGGCATCGGGCCCGACAACGCCCGCAGTCATGGTGCCGTTGATGCCGATGATGTCGGCCTCACGCGCGGCGATCGAGAGCACGCGCTTGCCGCCGCCGCCGATGAGGATGGGTGGGCACGGCCCCTGCAGCGGCTTGGGCAGGCCGTCGTAGCCGGTGATGGTGTAATGCTCGCCGCTGTGCGAGAACGCACCCGGGGCCATTGCGCCCTTGATGATGGCAAGGCCCTCGACGAAGCGGTCGATGCGCACCTTGGGCGAGTCGTAGGGAATGCCCGACTGCTCGTAGTCGCTGACCATCCAGCCGGCACCAATGCCGATCTCGAGGCGGCCATCGCAGAGCACGTCCATGGTGGCGAGTTCCTTGGCCAGCACCACGGGGTGCTTGTAGTCGTTGTCCCACACCAGGGCGCCGATGCGCAGCGTGGTCGTGGCGTCGGCAGCAGCCATCAGTGCGGGTACCGGTGCCAGTTGCCCGTCGAGGTGGTCGGGCATGGTGAGCACGGCGTAGCCGTTCGACTCAGTGCGCTGCGCCAGCGAGACCCAGTCCTTGCGTGTGGCGGCGGACGAGGCTTGGACGCCGAAGCGGAACGGGCGGAGTGCAGTCATGCGCTGCAGGCTATCGGACGACGATTTTGCTGGGTGTGTCGTGACCGTGACCGTGATCGTGATCGTGCTCGTGCTTGTGACCGCCACTGTGATCGTGGCCGCCACCGTGACTGAGGGCCCGTGGGAAGGCGCCGCAGGGAATGCCCGCCTGACAGCGCTCGAGACGGTTCGCCAACTAGCCTGCAGACGCTGTGCATCGTGTCTCTTGGCTCTTTCGTCTTGCGGGTGTGGTGATTGCCGGTGCGCTGCTGCTCGCTGGGGTCACCGTGGCCATCGCTCCGCGTCTGTGGTCGGCTGCCAACGCGCACGAACAGTCGCCCACCACGCTGCCCGGGTTCGAGCCGCTGGCCCAACGCAGCTACGTGTACGACCGCGCCGGTGGCGAGATTGCTGTGTTCGAAAAGGAGAACGTGCAGCCCTTCACCCTGGCCCAGGTGCCGGCCGACGTCGTGAAGGCGGTGCTGGCCGTGGAAGACAAGGAGTTCTACTCGCACGCTGGCGTCAACGTGCGCAGTCTGGTGCGGGCGACGCTGTCGAACTTCTCCTCCGGGTCCAATCGTCAGGGCGCTTCCACCATCACCCAGCAGGTCGTCAAGAATGAGTTCCTCGCCGGTTTGCCCCGCGACGGCCGCTACAAGATGTTGCAAGTGCACTATGCGTTGATGCTCGAAAAGAGCCTCACCAAGGATCAGATTCTCGAGCGTTACCTCAACACGATCTTCTTCGGCAACAACGCCTATGGGCTGGCGGCAGCGGCCGAAACCTACTTCGGCGAGCCTGTCGAGCAACTGACGTTGGCGCAGGGAGCGTTCCTGGCCGGGCTCATCCGTTCGCCGTCGGGCTACGACCCGATCCGCAAGCCCGAGCGGGCACGGGCGCGGTTCGAGCAGGTGCTTTCCCGGTTGGTCGACGAGACGATGATCGACGCTGCTGAGCGCGACCGACTGCTGGCGGAGTGGCCCATCCCCGAGCGGGTGCAGTCGCTGCCCGGCCGGGTGACGACCCCGACCTATTTCACCGAGGCGCTGCAGGATTACTTGTTGAACCGAACCGACATCCTCGGCAAGGACGAGCAAGAACGGCGCAGCACGCTGCTGCGCGGCGGCCTGAAGATCTACACCACCATCGATCCGGTCCTGCAGGTCATGGGCGAACTCGCCAACACGGCGTTGCCCGTGAACGCACAGGGCTTCGACTCGGCGATGGTGTCGCTCGACACCACCAGCGGTGCCGTGCGCGTGATGGTCGGCGGGCGCGGGTTCAAGCGCAACGTCAGCGAGGTCAACATGGCCCTCGTGCCCCGCCAGACGGGTTCGAGCATCAAGCTGTTCGTGCTCGCTGCGGCCATCCAGGCCGGTGTGCAGCCCAACGACGTGATTGACGGCACGGCGCCCTGCACGCTGCCGAACCCGGCGAACCCGACACAGCCTTTCGTCATCACCGACAAAGCCGCCAGCCGGCCGGTGAGCACGTTGGCGGTGATGACCGCAGCGTCGATCAACTGCGCCTACAGCCGCCTTGCCCAGATCGTTGGTCTGCACCGGGTCGTTGACACCACATACCGCATGGCTCACTCGCCGTACCTGTACCAGGGCCAGACACGCAAGGACCGTGGTGCCGCTCCGATCCAGCCGTTCGCCAGCTTCGCCACCGGGGCCAACGAGATGAGCCCTCTCGACATGGCCTCGGGTGGCCAGACCATTGCCAACCAGGGCCTGCACCACGATCCCTACTTCGTCGAACGCGTCGAGCGGTCCGACGGTTCGCAGCTGTTCACGCACAGCGATCCGGGTGTGCAGGTGCTCGACCCCGGCGTTGCACTGACCACGATCAGCGTGCTCAAGGGCGTCATCACCAGCGGCACCGGGCGCAAGTATCCGCTGGCAGGTGGGCGCCCTGCGGCAGGTAAGACCGGCACCCAGGACGACAACACCAACTCGTGGTTCGTCGGCCTGACCCCCGAGTTGTCCACGGCCGTCTGGGTGGGCAACCCGAACGGGTATGTGCCGATGGTCAATGTGCCCGAGTTCGTCGCCGAGGGCGTCCGCCTGGTGCAGGGCGGCACGTATCCGGAGAAGATCTGGAAGATCTACACCGATGCAGCGCTGGCTTCGGGCCCGTTCCAGGACTGGCTGCCGCCGCCCGCCAACCTGCGCCCCGCGGCCCGGCTGTACCTGCCGGGCAGCGAGTGCCTTGCCGTGTTGATCAGCGGCACATTGCCCGACCCGAACGCGTCCACCAGCATCACCACCACCAGTACCACCGGTGCCGCGAACACTGCCACCTCGGTCGCCGGGACGGTTCCTGCGCCCCCCGTCCTGCAGCCGGTGGATGGGGGAACCACCATCGCCCCTGACGTGCTCGACCCCAATGCCCCCGTGCCGACTGTCGATGCCAAGGAGTTTGTGGTGTATGACTGTGCAAATGGAATTCCCGGCGCAACGACCATCACCCCATGAAGGCGGTCGCGTCCGATGAACGCTGAAGCGCTCCTCGAACTGCAGTTGGTCGACACCGCCATCGATCAGTTGCGTTATCGCATGGGCCGCCTGCCCGAGGTGATTGCAGCCGATGCCGCCGATGCTGCGGTCGTAGCGTGGAAGCAGCGCTCGGCGATGTTGCACGCCACGATCGTCGAACTGGAGGCCGCCATTGCGGTGTCCGAGAAGGAGAGCGCTGCGATCTCGGTCAAGCGCGACCGCCTGGACAAGCAGTTGAAGACCGTCATCTCGCCCCGCGAGGCCGAGGCGCTGATGCACGAGATCGCCACCTTGAGCGCACAGCGATCGGTGCTCGACGACGGCGAACTGGAGGCGATGGAGGCCGTCGCCGCCGGTGAGGCCGAACTGAGTGCCCACCACGATGGCCACGACGACGTGCACGACGATGCTGCCGCTGCCCGAGCGTTGGGTGACCAGGTGGTAGCTGTGGCCATGGCCGAAGTGCAGCAGTTGAGCGAGCAGCGCGACACACTGCGCGCCAAGCTGGAGCATTCGGTGCTCGAGCGCTACGACGGCATGCGTGCACAGTTCAACGGTGTCGCGGTGGCCAAGCTCAGCGGGTTGCAGTGCGGGGGATGCCATCTCGACATGTCCCGCGGCGAGATCGATGGGCTCAAACGCGATCAGAGCGGCGACGTGCCAGAGTGCCCGAACTGCGGGCGATTGTTGGTCCTGTAACACCGTGCTGTTCTGGTTCCTCGGCACAGCGGTTGCTTCGGTGTGGTTCGTCTTTCGTGACCCCGGGTTCGACTACCGGCTGTTGTGCGTCGGAGCGTTGCTGCCCGATGTGATCGACCCGTGGTTCGGCGGGGCGCGGGCGATGCACAGCGTGACCATCAGCATTGCTGCGCTGCTGCTGGTGGTCATTGCCAGCGCCGGGCGCAAGCGGTGGCGTAAGCGGGCGCTGGCCGTGCCGATCGGCATCATGCTGCATCTGGTCTACGACGGAGCGTTCTCGAACACGGTGTTGTTCTGGTGGCCGGTCGGTGGGCTGCATTTCCGTGATGACCCGCTGCCCAGCATGGCGCGGGGATGGGTGGACGTGCCGCTCGAGCTCATCGGCCTGGCGCTGTTGGTCTGGGTGTGGCGTACGTTCGGCCTGCGGTCACGGGTGCGCCGCGACCTGCTGTGGCGTACCGGGCGGCTCGAGCTGACCGTCACGGCGAACAGCGACACTGGCAATACCGCCGCCCGTCGCCGGGGCTGACGAAACGCTGGTAGGCAATACCGCCGCCCGCCGCCGGGGCTGACGAAACGCTGGTAGGCAATACCGCCGCCCGTGGGCAACACCGCCCGTGGGCAACACCGATCGTGTGTAGCGCTGAGACGTGATTCACTGGTGATCATGCTGATCCTCGTGCGCCATGGCCGTACTGCTGCCAACGCTGGCGGGCTGTTGCAGGGACGCAGCGATCTTCCACTCGACGAGGTGGGTCAGGAGCAGGTCCGCAAGGTGGCCGAGGCCATCGGCAGGGTCGATCTCGTGATCAGCAGCTCGCTGGCCAGGGCGCGTGCAACGGCGGCGGCCTTCGACGCCCCGCACAACATCGACGACCGTTGGATCGAGCTCGACTTCGGGGTGTATGACGGTATGGCGCTCTCGGTCGTTCCGGCCGAGGCGTGGTCTCAGTGGCGCAGCGATGCATCGTACGCGCCCCCGCAGGGCGAGACCATGGCGACGCTCGACGAACGCGTGCGCTCGGCGTGCAGCGAAGTGTTCGAGCTGGCCCGCAGCCAGACCGTCGTGGTGGTCAGCCATGTGTCGCCGATCAAGGCTGCCGTGGCGTGGGCCCTTGGCGGTGACATCACGATGAGTTGGCGGATCCACCTGGATCAGGCAGCGGTCTGCCGCATCTCGTGCGACGCGTCACGACCGGTGGTGCGCAGCGTCAACGAGGTGCTTTACAGGTGAGCGACGCCTGACCGGACGGTGGGTGCCGGGGTGCGGCTGAAGCCACGGCGCTCGAGGTGCGCTGCGACGGTGTGGAACTTGGCCTGGGCGACGACCAAGCTGACGAAGGCCTCGGTGATGTCTGTTGAGGGCAACACCTGGAGCGTGTCGAGCGACAGGAGCGCTCCGGAGTTGCGGATTGCCGCCCGGATCGAACGTTCGGCCACGGATGGCTGGGCCACGCTGGGGTGTTCGTTGGTGCTGCGATCGTCGATGGCGACGCCAGCGAGCGCCTCGGCATCCACGAGTACGTTGGCGATGAAGCCGGGATTGCGGGCCTCGAAGACGGCGACCGCGCCAAGCACCCTGGGGTCGGCCTCGACGGCATGCACGAGTGCAGCGGCAAGTTCGGCCCGGCTGGGTGTTTCGATGTGGTCATCCATGTGGTGGCTCCGATCCGCGAACGTCGCAGTCCTCACACATGTTCTTAGCTGCTCGACGGGGGCGTTGTCACGGACCGTCTGCACTTCTTGACAGAGGCGACGCTGATGCGACGCTGATGCGACGCTGAGGCGACGCTGATGCGACGCTGATGAGACACTGAGGCGACACAGCGGCGTGCGATCGTTGGGTGCACTAGGTTCCGCTGGTGAACACGCATCGACAAACGCCCACGTCGGGTCTGCGCAGGCTGAAGCCAGCGGCGCACCAGCCCACAGGGCGGCTGCTACAGGTCCGGCTGCCAAAGGCGTGGCTGCCAAAGGCGTGGCTGTCGAAGGCGCGGCTGCCGAAGGTGGGGCTGTCGAAGGTGGGGCTGTCGAAGGTCCGGCTGTCGAAGGTCCGGCTGTCGAAGGTGCGGCTGCTACAGGTCCGGCTGCCAAAGGCGTGGCTGTTCGCAGCGTCGGTGTTCGCGTTCGCCATAGTCGGTTGTGCCAGTTCGTCGGGCGGCGGGCCCAACGGCTCGTTATCCGCGCCACCCGGACCAACGGCGGCCGCAGATGGGGCACCGTCGGCAACCAGTGAATCGGGGCTGGCGCTCGGGTCGGTGTCGCCCGCAGCCACTACTCCGGAGCCCGTTACGCCGGTATCGACCGCTCAGGTGGTCGGCTCCGTCCCAGCAGTGCCGCCCACTGAAGGTTCATCGGGGGCAGGTTCATCGGGCACAGGTTCATCGGAGGCAGTGTGGTCGCTCGTGGCGGTGGTCGACGGTGACACGCTGAAGGTGCAGGGCCCGGTCGGGCGCATCACCGTGCGCGTGGTGGGTATCAACTCGCCCGAGAGCGGCGAGTGCTTCGCTGCCGAAGCGACCGCGGCGATGCGTCAACTGTTGGCGGGTCACGCGCTGCGCTTGATTATCGACGTGTCCGATGTCGACCAATACGGCCGATCGTTGCGGTTCGTCGAGACCGCCGACGGCGCCAATGTTGGCACCGATGTCGGCGCCGAGATGGTGCGCGGTGGGTTTGCGTTGTCGCGTCGGTATTCGCCCGACACCACTCGCAGTGATCGGTATGACCAACTGCAACAGCAGGCGCAGGTGGGCGGCGTTGGCCTGTGGGCGGCCGATGCGTGCGGTCCAGCCGGAGTGCCGGTGTCGATCTCGATCAGCCAACACGCCAACGCGGCGGGCGACGACAACACGAACCTCAACGACGAATGGGTTCGGTTCACCAACCAGGCGGCCACGCCCGTAGACCTCAGCCGTTGGATCGTCGCCGACGAATCAGCGAGTCATCGCTACGTGTTCGGTGCATTCGTGCTGGGTGCCGGGGCATCGGTCACGTTGCACACCGGCTGCGGTCAGGACACCTCGACCGATCGATTCTGGTGCAACACGAAGTCGGCGGTGTGGAACAACTCGGGTGACACGGTGTTCCTGCGTGACCCGAACGGCAACAACGTGGTCGTGCTCTCGTACTGACGCCGAGTTGGGGTAGGTTCTGCCTGTTGCCACGTGCCCGCTCGCCCGCTTCCCGGCGCCTTTCTCAGGAGATGCGATGACCAGCCGACGTGATCCGATGATCAATGCTGCTGATGTAGACGATGCAAACGATGTAGCCGTTGCAAACGATGTAGCCGTTGCAAACGATGTAGCCGTTGCAACCGGGGTAGCCGTTGCAAACGATGTAGCCGTTGCAAACGATGTAGCCGTTGCAACCGGGGTAACCGATGCAACCGGGGTAACCGATGCAACCGGGGTAACCGATGCAACCGGGCTGCTGCTCGCCCAAGTCCTGCACGAGCTTGCCGAACTGCGCTCGGCGCATGCGGCCAGCCAGGCGCAGATCGCCGATCTTCGTGCCGAGCACGCCATCATGCGTGCCGAGTGGTCACAGCCCGCACCCGTGCAGCGGCCGCAAGCGGTCCCGGCGCAGGGTGCCGGACTCGCCAGCGTTCGAGACGACAGCGCACGAGACGCCAGCGCACGAGACGCCAGCGCACGAGACGCCAGCGCACGAGACGCCAGCGCACGAGGTGACAGCGTTCGAGGTGACAGCGCCGGACCCGACAGCGCACGAGACGACAGCGCCGGACCCGACAGGGCCGGACACGACAGCGCTCGAGACGCCAGCGCCGAAGACGAGCCACCCCTCGACGACCTGCGCGTTGCCAGTCGCCGACGCCTGTTTGCGCTCGCCGGTGGCGCTGCAGCGGCTGCGGTGGCCTTCGGCACTGCAGGTTCTGCCAGCCCTGCGGCGGCAGGGTACGGCGACGCGTTGACGGCGGGCCAGACGGTCTTCGCGCCGGCTGGGGCGCCGGTGCGCACACAGCTCAACTATCAGGCGTCGTCCGGGGCGGTCGACAACTACTTCCTGGTCACCGATGGTTCCGCAGGTGATGGTGCGTTGTTCTCCTCGGCGATCGGCGGGTACGCGTACACGAACGTCAACACCGGCATTTACGGCTATTCGCATCAGCCTGGCGGTAACGGCGTGTTCGGCTTGGCCGACGGTGATGCCGCCTCGTATGGGGTGTGGGGGCGTTCACCCACGGGCGCAGGAGTGGTGGGGCAGAGTACGTCCGGGTTCGACCTTGCCGGGTATGGGGGAGGCCGTTTCTACCTGATCCAGCACACGGGCAGCGGCGCCCCGGTCGCTGGCACCCATTCGCTGGGTGAGATGGTGCGGGATAGCCATGGCGACTGGTACGTGTCGTATCAGGCCGGCACCCCGGGCAAGTGGCGCAAGCTCGGCGGAGGCACCACAGCCGGTGCCCTGCACGTCATCACGCCCGCACGCGTCTACGACTCGCGGTTCGTGGGCAGCGGCGGACGGCTACAGGGTGGCGCCAGCCGGGTGGTCAGCGTGGCCAACAGCATCAACATCAACACCGGTGCGCCGGTGACCGCCAATGTGGTCCCCGATGGTGCCACGGCCATTGCGTACAACATCACCATTACCGGCTGCACGGGCAGCGGGTTCCTGGCCGTGACGCCCGGATCTGCACTCGAATACGCCGCATCCACGATCAACTGGGGTCCGGGTATCACCACCCTGGCCAACGGCACCCTCGTGCAGCTCGACCCGTCCCGGCAGGTGAAGGTGTTCGCCGGGGGCGGCTCGACCGAGTTCGTCATCGACATCAACGGGTATTACCTCTGACCGATTCAGGTGACAGTGCGCCGACCCTGATATCTGGCGTCAGGAGTTCCGTTGCAATGCTGCAGTGAATATGGCGTTGAAGCGCCCGGTTTCATAGAGGCTCCTGTGTGCCGCCGCTTCGAGCGGGGTGCGCGGTTCGTGGTTTGAAGTGTTGTATTCTCCGGGGCACTGAAGCGGTCGGTCGGCGCCGAGGCGGTAGGGGATCAGCATCGTGAAACAAATCGCGACATCAACCGAGGCGATTGAATCGACCAATCCAGTAGCGAATGGTGGGCGTAGACGCCCGCGACGCCGCCAAGTAGTGGCAGGAGCCGTTGCGTTGGGGGTCATCATTGTCGTTGTGCTGATCGTCGTTGATCATGCCGATACCAGGGGTTCCGCAGGCGCCTCGACATCTGGATGCCGAGTCTCGTCGGACGCCTCCTGCGTCATCTCCGATCTCCTACGGGCGCAGTCATCGGGTACTGACTTGTCGGGTACTGACCTGTCGGGCTTCGACCTGTTTGGTTCGGATCTACACAACGAGAAGCTGAGTAAGGTCATTCTGTCTCGAGCCAATCTGTTTCGGGCCAACCTGTCAGGGGCAAATCTTTCCGGGACCGATCTGTCCGGTGCCAGTCTCGCCTTGGCCAACCTGTCGTCCGCTGATCTGACGAGCGCATCGCTGAGACGCTCCGACCTCAGGGGCGCGCAACTCAACGGCGTCGTGTTGCGGGGCGCGGACCTGTTCGGCGCAGATCTCTACGGAGCGGATCTGGCTGGAGCAACGTGGAGCAACACGATCTGCCCCGATGGGACCAACAGCGACAGCCATGGTGACACGTGTTCGGGAGCGGTCACAGGTCCACCGGCAGCCACAGTGGTCACAGATCCACCCGCAGCCACCGTGGTCACAGATCCACCGCCGCGCAGAGTGGTTGCCGATGCACCGGCGCGCAGAGTGGTCAACGGGTGTGCGGTCGGGCCGAATGCACAGTGCGCGTCGGCCGACCTGACTGGCGCCGACTTGTCCGACGAGGACCTCAGGGGAGCGAATCTCTCTGGTGCCAACCTCTCGGATGTGAACCTTGCAGGGGCGACGCTCTCGGGGGCGAACCTCTCCGGTGTCTCCGGGATTGGTGCCAGCCTGTACGGAGCGAAGTTGTCCGGTGCCTCGTTGTCGGGGGCCAGCTTGCCGGGCGGCGCCTTTTCGGGGGCGAACCTGTCGGGGGTCGACTTCTCTGGAGCGAAGTTGTCTGGAGCCAGCCTGAATGCAGCCAACCTCACTGGTGCGAACCTGTCCAGCGCAAACTTGTCCAATGCAGATATGAGGTTCGCCAACCTGACCGGGGCCACGCTCACCGACGCCAACCTGGCTGGCGTGCGGTGGTTTGCTACCACCTGCCCCGACGGCACGCGGGCTGCGGACAACTGTGATGGTCACTTCTAGATGTACTCGGCCGTTACGTTGGCGATGCAAGCCAGTTGATGGGTGATCGGCCGCCGGGTGCGGTGTGGCGTCGTTCACTGTTGCGGTACCAGAGCCATGGGCACGTGCGGCAGTGCGTTCGTCGTTGCTGAGGTGCACCCGCCGGTAGGCCCACTCGGTGGCGAGGGTGCGAGTGAATCGTTCGATGCTCGCAGACTTTGCGGTTCTGCCACGGACCATGCGGGCGGATGCACTTGTGGGAAGCTCCGCGGTTCTCGATGACCTCAGCGACTTGGTTGCTGCGGCGGTAGCTGAGGTGGTTGTCAGCGATCACTCGCTCGATCCGGCCCGGCAGGTGAAGGTGTTCGCCGTGGGCGGCTCGACCGAGTTCGTCATCGACGTCAACGGTTATTACCTCTGACGAGCGCCCTCTGCTACATTGACGCCGAGTTCGACGCAGAGTTCGACATGTAGCTTGACATCGATCCGGGGGGTTCGGGATGCGTAAGGTTTTGATTTCCGTTGTCGCAATGGTGCTCGTGGGGACAGCGAGCGTGTCTGCTGTAGACGCACGGCCGCCTCGGCCGCCGGCGACGCCGAAGGTTGCCATCTGTCACCGGCAGGGGCACCATCTCAAGTGGAGACTGAAGAAGGTGAAGGTCACCACCGTCATCAGGCATCTGCTCGAAGGCGATGGCCTGCCCGGCGGCCCCGTGCCCGGCCAACCCGGCGTCAACTTCAACGACAAGTGCAAGCTGCCGAAGCCACCGAAGCCACCGAAGATCGCCATCTGCGACATCGATCGCACCTCGACGACGCGCAAGATGATCGACCCCAGGACCCTGGCCGAGCATGTCCGCCACGGCGATGTCGTCCCCGGTGGTGCCGTGCCCGGCCGCCCAGGCTTCGTCTTCAACGACAACTGTGTGGCCGTTGCGGCTCCCTGAGCTGACGGTCTCCAGCGACACGTGACGACACTGCGAGCCTCATCGGGGCTGTCAGGACACGTGTGTAGCTGGCATGATCCGTCGAGCAGTCATGTCCAGCAATGCGGGGCGCCCTGAGCAATGCGGGGCGCTGAGCAATGCGGGGCGCTGAGCAATGCGGCGCTATGAGATCTTCGGTGCCTCGGCGCCGAGGAACTGGGTACGGAGTTCGCGTTTGAGGACCTTGCCGGTGGCGTTGCGTGGGAGGGCATCAATGATGGCGATGTCGTTGGGAATCTTGAACTTCGCCAGTCGGCTGGCGCAATGCTCGACCACGGTGGCGCGGTCGATGGTGGCGCCAGGCTTCAGCGCAAGCACTGCGAGCCCGACCTCACCCCACTTGTCGCTGGGGACGCCGATGATTGCGGCCTCTGCGATCTGGGGGAGTTGGTAGAGGACGTTCTCGATCTCGGCCGGGTAGACGTTCTCGCCGCCGGAGATGTACATGTCCTTCCACCGGTCGACGATGTAGATGAAGCCTTCGTCGTCCATCCGGGCGGCGTCGCCGGTCTTGAGCCAGCGGCCCTCGAAGGCGGCCTCGGTGGCATCGGGTCGATTCCAGTATCCGGGCGTGATATTCGGACCGGCAACCCACAGCTCGCCGATCTCGTTCGGCCCGCAGTCACCGCCGGTGTCGTTGACGATGCGTGTCTCGGTGTGCAGCAGCGTCTTGCCGGTGGAGCCGATCTTGCGCAGCGACTCGTTCACGTCGAGGAAAATGTGAGCGGGGCTCGTCTCGGTCATCCCGAACCCCTGCAACATCAACACGCCACGACCCGCCCAGGCCTCGAGGATCGTCAGTGCGCACGGTGCCCCACCGACGCCGGCGATACGTAACCGGGACAGATCGGTGTGCTCGAAATCGGGGTGCTGCATCATGAACTGGTACGGCGCTGGAACGGCGAAGAAATGGGTGATGCCCTGACTTGGATCACCCAGCATCTGCAATGCCTGACCCGCATCGAATGTCTTCATGATCACCACGGTGCCGCCGGCATGTAACGCAGGGTTCGAGTAGCAGTTCAGCCCACCGGTGTGGAACAACGGGAGCACGCACATGCTCACCGTGTCGAGCCCGATCCCAGCTGGAATTCCAAGGTTGACGGCGTTCCAGAAGTTCATCCCGTGGGTGATCATCGCTCCCTTCGGGTGCCCGGTGGTGCCCGAGGTGTACATGATCGAGATCACGTCGTCGTGCGTCAGCGCTTCTCGCCCGCCGTCCTGACCGTCGAACCTGGCAAGTGTCTGCTCGTAGGGGTTGTGGCCGCCACCCGAATCGATGCACAGCAACGCGCGGATTCCGCACAGTCCCTGTAGCTCCGCCGCCGCTGCAGCGAACGACGAGTCGTGCACCAGCAAGGCCGGTGAGCTGTCGTTCAGGATGTACTCCAACTCGGCAACCGTGAGCCGCCAGTTCAACAACACGCAGATCGAACCAGTACGCGCACATGCGAACTGGATGTCGAAGTACTCGACCCCGTTGTGGGCCAGCACACCCACACGGTCACCACGCCCGATACCCAACGAGCGCAAGTACGCAGCCATTGCATCGACGCGACGATCCAGATCCGAGTACGTGAACGAGCGCCCGGTGCCCAGATCGCGGATTGCCTCCTTGGCGCCACGGTTCGCAGCGTGATGAGAGATCCAGTCGTAGGCACGTACGGCGCCGTGTCCGCGGGGGCGCGACGACGTCATCGCCGCCAGCGAAGCCGAGTCAGGGACGAAATCTGTCGTCGAATGCATTGTTCTGGTCCATTCCATGGCTTCAGGCGCCCGGAGCGCGAGAGGTAGACGATTGTTGAACCGCTGCATTCACCTGGTCTGCGGTCGCCAGCACGGTCGTGCGCTCACTGGCACCGCCAGAGGCCCCGACGGACAAGGCAAGGGCGGCGACTGCTTCGTTGCTCGGAACGTCGCACACGGTGATGGGGTCGTCGCTACCGGACGTGCAGTACGCCGGCTCGACCGACCCACCAACGCCAGCAAACACGGCATCGATCGACGCCCTCCGTGCAGTACCGCCAACGGCCAGAACGCCCTTGAGGCGCTCCGTCGTAGAACGAGCGGTGATCATGTACCTGCCCATGCGTTTGCCCTTTGCGGTGGAGACGGAGCTCGGTCGGTGCTGAAAGAATAGATCAATCGCCGCAGCGTGAAGCGCTCCGACAGCTCACCGCTTCGCCTCATTGTCCATGGCGCCACCTTTCGGTGTACCGGCCGGTTCAGGTGGCGCACTGCAAGAACGTGACGTGCAGACCGAGATCGACGTGTGTTTGATGGTCGAACCCTTCAACACGGAACTGCTCAAGGGCATCAGGCGTAGCGCCGCAGGCGTTACTCGGTCGGGCTGACAAGGGCTAACTTCTGCCGCTACTCACCAAGCGGGCCACGAGTACGAGCAGCACGAGCAGCGACAGAGTCGTCTGAAACATCATCACGAGCTTCACCCGGCGAGACACGACCGTCTCGCTGGTGGGTCCGAAGGTGGCATTGGTGTTGAACGAGATGAATGCGTAGTCGATGAGCTTCGGTTGCACGAGATCCTCGCCACCTCGACCCGGAAACACGAACGCACCGCCTGGCACGATGCCGTCGAGGAGGAAGTACCACAAGGTGAACACTGCAGCGATCTCGATGTATGCCGCGCCAACGTCGACAAGGCTCCACAGGTACTCGTCATTGCGCACGCGTGCGGTGACGACGAGTGCCCCAACGGCGGCAATGGTCTGCAGCGTGGCCACGAATAAGTACACAATGAGAGCGCGGTGGCGCAGGTGATCTCGGCCGGTGATGCCGGCCACGATGACAAAGAAGGTGGTGACAAGGAATGCGGCGACCAAGGCCACATCGAGTCCGTTGAGCATCAGGGTCGTGGTCTTGCTGAATACGGATCCGTATTCGATGGCCGCGCCAGCCAAGAGGTCAAGCAAGAAGATCGCAAGCGTGTAGATCACGGTCGTCAGAGGCGTGAAGTTGTCGGACAGACCGCGCGGAGCGAGGGTGGTTTCGTGCGCGTCGTTGATGAATCGGTCGTCACGTGGGTTGCCTTGGGGATGTGCTCCTGCGGTCATGGCGACCATTGTGCCCTATGCGGGTCGCTGTGGTCGTTGGAGCGTCCATCGTGCCCCGCCCCTCGATCGATTGAGGTCGGCCCATGAACGGCTCCGCGCCCTCGGCGGTCGCACTCGATCACGCCTGTGAGACGCTGTTCGCTGCGAGAAACTCCGCGAACTGCACCAACGCTGAATCGTGAGCCACCAGTGTCGCTCCCTTGACAACGTCGCCTTCCGAACCCTGCGCACGTTCGCCGGCCAATCTCCCCGGCCAATCCGGCCAATCCAGCCCTCGCCAGCCAATCCAGCCCTCGCCAGCCAATTCAGCTGTCGACATCAGCCAATCTTCGACACAACAGGCGTCAATCTGTGGATTTCCCTCTCGGATAGTGTCGACGACAGTCGGCGACAGTCCCGGCGTGGCGTTCGGCGAGCGTGACCGGTTGCCTCGCTGCGGTGACCGGATCGCATCATCAATCGCTCGAGCGTCGTCGACACTCGTGGCGCACGGTTCATGCTCCTCTGGTAGTCCCTGTCGTTGTGGGATCTACCAGCACTGATGTGACGGCGAGTCGGCTTGTAAGCGGGATTCTGTACACGACCGAAATCGTGCGGTGACCATCCATCTCTGCGGCCTACCCGAGGGGTGTCCCGAAGGACAGACGGGCCGTCCATCCCCTCTGCTCGGCCTTGCTCCGAATGGGGTTTACCGAGCCATGCCAGTCGCCTGACATGCTGGTGCGCTCTTACCGCACCGTTGCACCCTTACCTGTGATTGGTTGCCCAATCCATCGGCGGACTTTCTCTGTTGCACTGTCCGTGAGGTCGCCCCCACCTGGCTCGCGCCAGCACTCTGCCCTGTGGAGTCCCGACTTTCCTCGACACCGTGTGCATCCGAAGATGCGCCATGATGCCGCGGTCACCCGGCCGACTCGCCGTCGCCCGCCAGTCTACGCGGCGCGGGCTGGATATCAGCTGAGCCGGATTCGCGTGAGCGGGATCAGCGTGAGCTGGGTCAGCGTCGTGTGATCAGCACTCGGTCTGATAGTCGTAGATGAACGAGTTCAGGCTCGGGGTCTCGATGTTGATCGTGAACTGTGAGCCACCGCTGGGCTTACCCACGGCCAACTGCACGGCCGACAGGCCGCCGAACTGGCTCGAGATGGCGTAGTACTGCTGGAAGTCGAACGCCGGGGCCGCCGTGGTGGTGGTGACAGCGGCGCCGGCAGCAATGTTCTGCGCCGTGGTGGTGGCGGCGGCGGCGGTGGTGGTGGGCGACGAGACCGTGGCGTTCTTCAACGAGGTGGGGTTCACCACGTTGGCCGGGTTGATGGCCAACGCAAGGGCGGCGGCGCGCCGGGCTGCGGCGTGCGACTGGGTCATCACCGCGGCGCGGTAGGCGGGCAGCGACAGTTGCGGCACCAGGGATTGGTGCATCTCGGCGATCATGGTTTCCATCGCATGGGCCAGGGCGAGCGCGTCGCGGGTGACGTTGTCGCTGGGGGCAACGTCGACTTCTTCGCTGCCGGTCTTGGGGCGGCCGTCGATGTGCTCCTGGATGGGGGCGAGGATGACGCGGTCGAAGCGCGGGTTCGCGCAGGTCCAGGCCTGTGAGCCGGCCTTTTCCGAAAGGGTCTGGAGATCGTCGATGGCCGACATGTTGGCGGCGATGTAGTTGTCGACGATTGCCGTCTGGTCGGCGCTGAGAGCACCGACCTTTTTGGTGTAGTTGTGCGAGTCGATGGCGCTGAAGTGCAACGAGGTGGCGGTGCGGAACAGCACGCCATCGGAGACCGCGGCGTCGGGCAGCTTGACGGGGGCCGGCGAGTCGCCCACGCGAGCGGGGCTCTTCTCGATGACATCATCGGTGCACGCGCTGGCCAATGCAGCCAGGGTGACAGTGAGCCCGCCGGCACGCAGCAGGTTGCGCCGGCTCATCGAATGGCTGGCGATGGAGATTTCTGGGAGCGGTTCGTGGTTCATCGCGGTCACTTCACTGGGTAGTCGGAGGGCGACAGGGCGGTGCCTTGGCTGGCGAGTTGCTGAGCGAGCGAGGAGGCGCCTGCGAACGTGTGCAGCACCGTGGCGTGGCGGGCCTCGACGACCAGGATGGAGGCGATCAGCGCAGCGGCATCGATGCCAACGAGTTGGTCGAGGATGTCGAGGTGGGTGGCGACGGCGATGTTCTCGAGATCGGCAGCGTTGCCGGCAACCGTGGCCGCCGTGCCGGCGAAGTCGCCCTTGGAGGCATTGAACAGCTTGTCGCTGCGCACGCCGGGTGCATTGCGGCCGATGAGGCCGGACAACGACTGGGCGTAGGCTTCGTGCGCCTCGCGGATGGCGGTGATGTCGCCGGCCGTGGCATCGTCGAAGACCTTGGCGGCGAGCGCCACGTCGTAGAGATCGCGGGCTGCGAGCTCGATGGTCTGGGCGAATGCCAGCAGCGCAATGTCGGCCGTGGTGGGCCGCTTCGGCGGTGCTGTGGTGGTGGTGGCCGGCTCGGTGGAGGCCGTGGTCGTGGTATCGCCCCCTGTCGACGGGGGAACGGTGCTGGGCTGTGCGCCGGCGCGATCGCTGAGCCAGGGCAACAGCGAGAGCGCTGCACCAGAGAGACCCGCCGCGACGAGGCGGCGCCGTGCGAACGGAGCCGTCCCTGCTTCGGACTGTGCAGCCGTTGTGCTGTGTGCCGCTTGCTTGATTTCCACGAACCCAGTTCCTTTCGAAGTGTCGCCCCCAGCTTTGACGGCGGGAGGCATGCGCAGCAACTCTAGAAGTCGAGAGCTGACAGGTCAGGTATCCAACGCGCTGCACGTTGAACGGCCTGATGCCAACGATCGCGGTCGAGTGAGCCAGTCGGCTCGACCACGAGTGCGGGCGACCAAGAGTCTGCCACCTGATCGAGGTGAGTCCACGTACCCACGGCGAGGCCGGCCATGTATCCGGCGCCCAACGTGGTGGCTTCGGTCACGGGGGAGACCTCCACGTTGCGCCCCGAGGCGTTGGCCAGCGCCTGTGTGAAGGTGGGGTTCTCGCTCATCCCCCCATCGATGCGCAGCGCAGCGATGGTCAGGCCGGTGTCGGCCTCGGCCGCCTCGATCAGATCGGCG
>WLMZ01000057.1 GCA_009726095.1 Actinomycetota bacterium | reverse complement strand
TTCGATGAGCGCCGCCGGGCGGGGACGCCCGAACAGGTAACCCTGCGCTCGGTGACACCCGACCTCGCGGAGCCTGGTGAGCTGCACGGGGGTCTCCACTCCCTCGGCGACCACCATCAGCCCGAGGGATCTGCCGAGGTTGACCACCGCCTCGACGATGGTGGTGTCCTCGGCGGCAATGCCGAGGCCCTTCACGAAGGCACGATCCACCTTGATCGCCTCCACCGGGAACCGCTTCAGATAGGTCAGGGACGAATACCCGGTCCCGAAGTCGTCGACCGACAGGTGCAGACCCAGGCTGCGCAGGTTGCGCAAGGCAATGGTGGCGGACTTCACGTCGCTCATCAGCGCCGTCTCGGTGATCTCCAGCCAGAGCGAGTCGGCAAGGACACCCGTCTCGGCGAGGGCCTCGGCCACGACATCGTGGAAACGGGCATCGACGAGTTGACGAACCGACACATTGACCGCGATGGACACATCGGCCAGCGATGGCACGTTGGCCTGCCACAGTCCGAGTTGCGCCAGCGATGCGCGCAGGATCGCCGCACCAACATCACCAATGAGCCCGGTTTCTTCGGCCATCGGCAGGAACTGATCGGGACTGAGCAGACCGCGATCCGGGTGCCGCCAGCGGGCCAGCACCTCGAAGCCCGTGAGATGCCCGGTCGCAAGATCGACGATGGGCTGGTAGTACGGAACGATCTCGCCTCGCTCGAGGCCGTGGCGCAGCTCACCCGACGTGCGCAGCGCGAGCACCGACGTCTCATGCGCGCCGGGAGCGAACGCCTCCACACAGTCGCGACCACGCGTCTTTGCCCGATACATCGCTGCGTCTGCGTCACGCAGGAGCTCCTCGGCAGTCACCCCCGCTCGATCAGCGAATGCAATGCCGATGCTGCCGCTGACGTAGAGCTCGGAATTCTCCACGATCAACGGCTGCGAGATCGCCTCCCGGAGTCGTTCGGCCACATCGGCGGGGGACAGATCGAGTTGCAGGCCATCAAGCATCACGATGAACTCATCACCACCGAAGCGACCAAGCATGTCTCGGTCACGCACCACCGAGCGCAACCGCTCGCTCATGCCACGCAGCAGCTCGTCACCAACGGCGTGGCCGAGACTGTCGTTGACCACCTTGAAATTGTCGAGGTCGATGAACAGCACCGCAATCGACCCCAGCTCAGCGCCATCGAGCCGACGCCGCAGTTGTTCGAGGAAATGGGTTCGGTTGGGTAGGCCGGTGAGTTCGTCGTGGCTCGCCGCCCACTGCAGATGGGCTGCGGCGCGGCGCTCCTCGGTGATGTCCTCGAAGTGCGCGATGACCAGCGGGTTGCCCTGCTGGTCGCTCATCACGCTGACCGATGTGCGGGCCCAGACAACCTGACCATCAGCGCGGATGTAGCGCTGGTCGAGCTTGTAGCTGCTTGCGGCGCCATCCGCTGCGCTGGCGAGTTGTAGCCGACTCACGTTCCAGTCGTCGGGGTGGGTGATGTCCTGCAACGACGCACCGATCAAGTCGCTTCGCTGAAAGCCGAGCATTTCGGCAAGCGCCTCGTTCACATCGAGCAGGCGTCCCGTTGCGGCCGACGACATCACCATGCCGATGGGGGCTGACTGGAAGGCCAGCCGGAATCGCGTCTGGGCCTGCTCGAGTTCGGCGGACTCCGCAACACGCTGGGTGATGTCACGTAATGCGACGACAACCCGGTTCGGGTCGTGCACCGGCGTGTGAACGTCGGCTTCCACCACGGCGACGGACCCATCCACATGCCTCAACTCGAAGATCGGCTTGTCGACCTCCTCTGCGAGGAGCATTGCCTGCCACATCACGCCAAGGCGGGAGTAGTCGTCTGCGGCGACCATACGCGCGAAGGAGTGACCGACGAGGTCGTCGCGTGTCAGCCCCGTGAGTTCGAGGGTGAGAGCGTTGAGGTCGCGAATCGTTCCCTCGGCAGACAGCACCACCAGGGCCTCGGGCAGATCGTCGAGCAGCGTACGGAGGTCTGCTTGGGCCGCTCGCAGGCGGATCACATTGTTCTGCAGACGCTCGGCCAGGCGCTCAGAATCGAACCAGGCCGTGATCTGACTGATGGCCAGGAAGGCCCCCGTTGCCATCGCGATCGAGATGCTGACGATGTCGGCACTTCGGCGCTGGACGAAGTAATGCCAGACCGCAACCCAGATGGCCACCGTCATCGGCAGGTAGGTGAACGCGAGCCGGCGCAAGCTCGTTCGAACCGGCGCAGCGACCACCTTGTGCGGCAGCACGCTGGCAAGACCCACCAGGACGAAGCTGAGTTGATGCAGCAGATGAGGGGCGGGCAGCCCAACGGCACCGCCGGTGAACCGTACGGTCTGGAGCGAGGCGGCGATGATCAACCCAAGAGCCGCCAAGCCCATGACCATGATCACGGGTCGGCGCACGTGCAGGCTGAGGAGCATGACCGCCGAGATCACGAACGAGGTACCCAACGGCACCACGGCGAGCATGACGATGTCGACGTTGCTCGCGTTTGTCACCGTCGGCGCCAGCACCAACTCCCACAACAGCAAACCCAGCGACCCGGTGAGCACCACCGCCTCGGAGATCACCGCCCCAGTGGTGGCGAGAGCGCTCGACCGGCCACCGAGTTTGAGCAGACCCACCGCTGAGCACAGTGCCCACCCCACGAAGCCAACCGTGGCCACCGACACCGTGGCGTCCCGGTGCAGCCCGTATTGAATGACCATCCAGATGGCCTGCCCGCCAGCCCATGACAACGACCCGGCGACGAGCCACCACCAACCGAGCTGGTGCGATCCGCTGGCCCTGCGGGCCAGGAGGAACCCGGCCAGCAGGGACAGCAACAACTCCGAGAAGCCGGGCATGATGCCCCAGTTGTCGCTGCTCCACCCGTGCCGGCCGATCTCGACACTGTTCAGGATGCAGCACACCGCCACGGTGCCCATCGTCAGGGCCGTCACTGCCCTGCGGGCAAACCACCGATCCGCGCTGAAGCGCTGCCCCTGGCCCGGGGCGCGCCGATATGGTCGCTGCGCTACTGTCGCCGTTCCGTCAGCATCCGCTCCATCGCCACCCACCAGTGCCTGACCACCTCGCTCAGCGGCACCCACAATGCGTGGTGAGTTGACCGCAGAACGAGTGTAACTCATTCTGCGTGGGCTTGCCACCACGAAGACAGTCGATCCCGCACGGCGTCGTGGCCCAACAGTCCCTCGTCCAGACGCACCTCGAGCAGATATTTCATTGCCTGGCCCACCTGCTTGCCGGGGGCCAGCCCGAGAAACTCCATCACCTGCGATCCGTCCATTTCCGGACGGATCGCCTGCATCTCCTCCTGCGCAGCGAGCAGGGCGATGCGCCGTTCCAGGTCATCCATCCGTTGGCTCAGCATCAACGCTTTCTTCTCGTTGCGGGTGGTGCAATCACAACGGGTGAGCACATTGAGTTCGTTCAGCAGCGGTCCCGCATCGTGCACGTACCGCCGCACCGCCGAGTCCGTCCACCCGGCCTCGTATCCGTGGAACCGCAGGTGCAGTGCAACCAGCTCGGTGATGGCATGCACATCATCGTTGCTGTAGCGCAGCGCCTGGAGACGGGCACGTGCCATGCGCGCGCCGACCACCTCGTGGTGATGGAACGTCACGCCCTTGCCCTTCATGTACCCACGGGTCTTGGGTTTACCCACGTCGTGCAACAACGCCGCAAGCCGGGTACGGCGGAAGTCGTACACGCCGGGGAACTCGCGGGTGACGTTCTCGACCACGGCAATGGTGTGGGTGAGGACATCCTTGTGGCGGTGAATCGGATCCTGCTCCAGGCGCATGTCGGGGAGCTCGGGGAGGAACTCCCCGGCCAGGCCGGTGTCGACGAGGAAGAACAGCCCATCGGCCGGGTGCTCCACCACCATCAGCTTGTCGAGTTCGTCGCGGATGCGTTCGGCCGACACGATCGACAGGCGCGAGTACATCGAACGGACGGCGGCGACCAGGTCGGGCACGGGCTGCAACCGATAGCCGGCAATGAAGCGCGCCGCCCGCAGCATGCGCAGGGGATCATCACTGAAGCTGATCTCGGGTGCCAACGGGGTGCGCAACGTGCGCGTGACCAGATCGTCAGCACCATTGAAGGGATCGACCAACGTCGGGGAATCCGACGTGAGCTCGAGCGCCATGGCGTTCACGGTGAAATCGCGCCGGGCCAGATCGGCCTCGATCTCGCCGGCGAAGGTGACATCGGGCTTACGGGAGTGGTCGAGGTACACGTCGGCGCGGTGCGTGGTGATCTCGTAGATGCGGTCACCCTTTTTGGCGCCGATGGTGCCGAACTTCTCGCCCTGGGTCCAGATCGCATCGGCCCAACCCGAAAGACAGGCCTTGATTTCCTCCGGCAGCGCATCGGTGGTGGCGTCGTAGTCGCGATCGTCGCTGAGCCGGTCGATCAGGAGGTCGCGTACAGTACCGCCCACGAGGAACAGCCGTTTGCCCGCCGCTCGGAAGCGGTCGGTCAGTGGTTGGAGTTCGGCAAGTACGGGTGCAAAGCGCTCGGGGATCATCGTCAGACCGGGATCCCGGCCCAGATGTCGACGCACTGACTGACGTTGGCCGCGCCCGGCCCGTCGCTGGTGGGAACCTCGGGCTGGACATCACGCCCTGCGAGGGCGCCCAGCACCGCACCGGTGCAGAGCGTGAGCGCCTGCAGGTCATAGCCACCCTCGAGCATCACCAACCGGCGGCCAGCAGGCACCAGGCTCAGCGCTCGCTGGGTGATCAGCGAATAATCACCCGACGACAACCCCAGATCGGTGATGGGGTCATCGCGGTGACCGTCAAACCCGGCTGAGATGATCAACCACGTGGGCGAAAATGCTGCCGCCCGCGGCGCCACCAGATCGTCAAAGGCGCGGAGGTAGTGCTCACCCGTGGCCTCGGGCGGCAACGGGATGTTCATCGTGAAGCCATAGCCCGCACCGGTGCCGACATCATGTGCTGCACCGGTACCCGGGTACAGCGGCCACTGGTGGAACGACACGAACAACACCCGGGGGTCGGCGAAGAACACGGCCTCTGTCCCGTTGCCATGGTGGGCGTCGTAATCGAGGATCATCACCCGCTCACCCTGATCGGCCAGCGCCATGGCAGCCACCGCCACGTTGGAGATCAGGCAGAAACCCATCGATTCATCACGCGTGGCGTGATGACCCGGGGGGCGCACGGCGCAGAAGGCCGCATCGGCCTCGCCGCGTTGCATCGCTGCGATAGCCGTGAGGCCCGCACCGGCCGCCAGGAGCGCCGCATGCCATGAGCCGGCGCTCACCGAGGTATCCGGGTCGAGACGCCCACCACCGGTCTCGCTGACCGCTTTCAGGTGGGCCAGATAGGCAGCGGGATGTACCCGCTCGACCAACTCGAGGGAGGCGGCGACGGGTTCGAGGGGAATGAGGGCATCGGCCACCTCGGCCAGGTGACTGCCGGCGATGACCGCACCAAGGCGCTCTGGGCGCTCCGGGTGATTGCGACCGGCGATGTGCTCGAGATACGCAGGGTGAGTAGAGAACAGCACAGCCACCTCTCCACGATAGAACGATCTCCCCGTGTTCGGGCGCTACCGTCGCATCTGTGAGTTCCCGCTCCCGAGCCACAACCGCAGGCGGCATCGAGTGGCCACTCGTTCTGCACAGCGCTGCCGGCCGTGCCCGGGTCCGGCCCTGGTGGCGCGACCCGACGGTGGCGCAACTGACCTTCACTGACGGCGGCGACCTGCGATCGAGCACCGCATTACGCGTGTGGTTGTCCGAGTTGCGTTCCCGGGGATTCACCGCGGTCCGCACGAGCGCCGTCACGGAAGCCGGCGCCGACACCTTGACCCGTCAGGGTTTCCATGTGACGCAACGCCTCCACCTTCTCGATCTCTCGCTCGTGGGTTGGCGGGCACCCACCGACAACGGCATACGCACCGAACGCCTCCACGTACGCGACCGCCAGGAAGCCGCCGCCGTGGACCACGCCGCATTCGGCGACACCTGGGCGATCGATTCTGTTGGGATCGGCGAGACATGCACCGCCACCCCCGCCCACCGCGCCCGCGCCGTCGAAGGCAACCAGGTCGATCACCCCGGACTGATCGCCTATGCGGTGACGGGCCGCGCCGACCACACCGGCTACCTGCAACGACTCGCGGTGCACCCCGCCTATCAGGGCCGCGGTGCCGGGTGGAGCCTGACGCGTGATTCACTGATCTGGATGCAGCGCCGCCGACTCACCCGAGCCATGGTGAACACCCACGTCGACAACGATGTGGCGCTCGGTCTGTATCAGGGCATTGGATTCCGCGTGCTCCCCCACGGCCTCGTCGTGCTCACCCGTGCACTGGACAACCTGTGACCATCGGTCGTCCGTCCGGCTTCCACCCGCTCGTCTGGGTGGCCCTGTCGTTGTTCGGCGCCTCGTTCGTGGGCACCGCTCCAGCCATTGCCCGACAAGATCCGCACCGCCTCACTCCACAGGCCATCACCCTCATCCACCAGGATCTGGCACTCACGCCCGATGGCCAACTGACGATCAGCTTCCGTGCAGATCAGGCGCTGCCGGTCGACAGCACGGTCGTGGTCACCGCGTACCAACGGCTCCGTAACCGCGCCGACCTCACGGCGGCCATCAGCGGTACGTTGCCCCGCTCGATCGACACCGTCGACCTCGAGACCGGGGCCGTCATCGTTGGCACCGACGGCACGACCACCATCGTGGTTCCCACCGAGTCCACAACGCGCACGCCGACGGCGTTGCAGTTCTCGCAGCCGGGGCTCTACCCGGTTCTCGTCGATGTGCGCAGCGGCTCAGATGTCATTGCCGAATTGACCACCTTCGTCGACCGGCTCCCCGGTGCCAACGACACCGCCGCCGGCGTACTCAGGGTGTCCCTCGCCGCTTCGATCACCGCGCCCCCGGTGGTTCCCGATACCGAGACCCCACTGGACGCCACGGTCACCGCCGATCTGGCTGATCTCGCTGCGTTCCCCAGCACCGTGCCGCTCTCGTTGTCCATCAGCCCAGAGATCATCGAACGTCTCGACGCCGAGGGGCGCGACACCATCAGCCGGGTGTTCGCCAACAACCTCATCCTCTCGCAACCACGCATCCCGCTGGATCCGTCGGCCGCTGCGGCTGCAAACGAGCAGAACCTCTTCACCCAGTGGCTACGCGAAGGCGAGAACGCCGTCGTGTCGCTCGATGGCGCGCCGCCGAGCGATCGTTCCGTCTGGTTCGCCGCAGCGGACCTCACGACTGCAGGGGCCTCATTGCTCCGCGACCTCGGTGCACGCCTGATGATCCTCCTGCCCAACAACTACGATGCGGCCACTGGCTCACTGGGAATCTTCACCGATACGACGCAGTTGTTCGAGGTGCAACTGCCCGACGACACCTCGGTACCCGCGATGGTCGTAGATCCGGTGATGGCGACCCGACTCGACAACTCCCTCCTCGCCCCCGAACAGGCAGCGCTGTACGCCGCTGCCGACCTGGTCGTGACGCGCGATCAGCTCGCATCGGCCGCCGCCCCGGTCACCGGCCACAGCATGGTCTTGGCGTTGAACGACGGCCGCGTGCCGAACCCTGAACTGGTGGCCAGGATCGCCGCAATGACCTCGGGCACCGGAGCCGTCGACTTCGTCACGTTGGACGACCTCGCACGCTCCACCACGACCATGCTCATCGACGGACTGCCGGTCCAGATCGTGCTCCCCGCCACCAGCTCGGCCGACGTCTCGGCACGTCTCGGTGCGTTGCAGATGCTCAGCGCCCACGCCGCCACCGTCGCTGGCATGTTGGTGAACGACGCAGGACGCGCGAACCGATGGAACAACACCATCTCGGTGCTGCACTCAACGGCGCTCACCGACGACACCGTCAACAACGCCAGCAGCACCCTCAACGCTGAATTGGGCGCGATCACCGCAGCGGTGGCACCTCGCCCGGCGTACGCCTTCACTCTCAGCGGGAGACGTACCACCATCCGTATCCGCCTCGAGAACACCAGCGCTGAACCGTTGCGGGTCATGGTGCGGATGAGCTCAACGAAGCTCACCTTCCCCAAGGGGGACCAGCTGGTCGAGCTCGAACCGCTGGGTGTCACCGATATCGCTGTACCGGTGATCGCCCGTTCCAACGGCAGCTTCCCCGTGTCGCTCGACATCCTCACCCCCGATGGCAACACCCCCTTGGGTTACACCCAGTTCCTCAAGGCCCGGGTCAGCGCCCTCACCGGCCTCGCCCAACTGCTCACCGGCGGTCTGCTGCTGGTCGTGATGACCTGGTGGGTGCGCCACATGCGCCGCACGCGCCGCAAACGCCACCTCAGCGCAACCATGCAGTACCACCCAGCCGCGAAGGACGACGACGAGTCCGCTAACGTCGCGCACTCGTGAGCGTTCGTATCGTTACCGACAGTGCATGTGATCTTCCCCAGACCGTCGCCGACGAACTCGGCATCGAAATCGTCCCACTCTCGATCCGCTTCGGCAACGACGAGTTCATCGATCGACGCGACCTCACGCCGACAGAGTTCTGGGCGCGTTCGTCGGCCTCGCCCGTGTTGCCCGAGACCGCCGCGCCGGCACCCGGTCAGTTCGAGCAGACCTATCGCACCCTGATCGCATCGGGAGCGACCGGCATCGTGGTCATCTCCCTCAGCAGCGGGCTGTCCGCCACCATGCAGAGTGCCGAGCTGGCGGCGCGTTCGGTGGCCGACGAGATTCCCATCACGGTTGTCGACAGCCGCTCGGCCACGCTCGGACTCGGCATCATCGTCGCGAGCTGTGCACGCGCAGCGAAAGATGGGGCGTCGTTCGACTCGGTGGTGGCGATGGCTACCGACCTTGCCAGCCGCACCAAGGTGTGGGGTGCGCTGGACACACTCGAGAACCTCAAGAAGGGCGGCCGCATCGGTGGTGCCAAGGCGATGCTCGCGTCGGTGTTGTCCATCAAGCCGATCATCGAAGTACGCGACGGCAAGGTCGAAGAGGGCGGCAAACAGCGCACTCGCAGCAAGGCGCTGGCGTTCCTGGTCGAGAAACTGCAGAGCTATGGCCAGATCGAGAACCTCGCTGTCATGCACGCCGACTGCGCTGACGTCGATCACTTCGTCGACATGCTTCGGCCGTACTACTCCGGCGACATCGTCATCGGCGACATCGGCCCCGTTGTCGGCACCCATGCTGGTCGCGGAACCATCGGCATTGCGTTTCAGGTTCACGCATAGGCGGGATTGACGGCTTCGGCCGCCCCAGCCGCAGTAGCGTTGACGGGCGAACCATGCCGACGAACGCCAGCCCCCTACCGCCTCCGGCGCTTCTTGCCCAGCGTTATCGCCTGGAGCGTCGAATCGCGCAAGGTGGCATGGCCGAAGTCTGGCTCGCCACCGACACGTCGCTGTCGCGTCAGGTCGCCGTCAAGGTGTTGAAGTCGGGCCTCGCCACCGATCCCGTGGTTGCCGAACGCTTCCGCCGCGAGGCCATCACGGTGGCACGTTTGAGCCATCCCAACATCGTGGCGGTTCACGACACCATCGACTACGAGGGTCGTCAGGCCGTGGTCATGCAGCTCGTCAACGGCAAGAGCCTGCGTCAACTGCTCGACGAACAACAACAGCTCAGTCCCGAACTCACCATGCACATCGGTGCATGTGTGGCATCCGCACTCGATGCTGCACACAAGGCAGGCCTCGTGCACCGCGATGTCAAGCCCGGCAACATCTTGATCACACCGGACGGCCGGGTATTGCTCGCTGACTTCGGCATCGCCAAGGGACTCGGGAGCACCGACGACCTCACCAGTGAGAACGTGATGATGGGCACTGCAAAGTACCTGTCACCCGAACAGGTCCGTGGCCGCAAGCTCGATGGCCGCGCCGACCTGTACGCGCTGGGTCTGGTGCTGTACGAATGCCTCGCCGGGCGGGTGCCCTTCCTCGGCGAGAGCGATGCAGATACGGCACTTGCCCGCCTGCAGCGCGAGCCCACCAACCTCACCCAACTCCGCCCCACGCTGCCCCATGGGCTCTCCAATCTGATCCACCGACTTCTGGCGCGCAATCCTGATGACCGCCCGGCCACCGGCGCCGAACTGAAAGCCGACCTCACCCGGATCGCCAGCGGGGTCGACGATCCAACCACCACCATCACCCCACCGCGAGGCACCTCGGTCAATGGCCGCACCAGCCAAGAGCGCACCCCCGGTGGCACGGTGCGCCCGGCCGGGCCGGCAGGCCCCATCATCGTTGCGTCACGCGCCGACCGAACACCCACCTCTGGTAGCCCACGCGGCGTACCAGCTCGGCATTTCCAGCAGCGACGTACGCCCACCATCGTCGTGATGATCCTGCTGCTCGTAGCGGTCATCGTCATTGCCCTGCTGTGGCCAAACACCCGTGGCTCCACATCCTCCAACTCGGTGGCTCCCACATCGCCCGAACTGACCACTGTCACCTCGTTGGCCGCCGAGCCGACAGCGGGCCCCGTTGGCATCGCCGGAATCACCAGCTTCGATCCGGACGACACCGAGCAGGGCACAGAGAACCCCGCTCAGGTGGGTCTGGCAATCGACGGCAACACCGCCACGGCCTGGAGCACGAACTGCTACGAATCGCAGTACTTCGGTGGCAAGTCCGGCGTCGGTCTCGTGGTTGAGCTGACAGCGCCAGCAACGGGCACCGTCACGGTGACGATGAAGAACGCTCCCTACCAGATCGAGGTGTTCGCCAGCAGTGCGACGAGCGCACCACCATCTGTCGAGTCGTGGGGTGCATCGTTGCAGCCGAAGAGCTACGCCACCACCCCGGGAACCGTCACCGCCACGATCACGAACGAACCCGCCCGCTTTGTGCTGATTCTGCTCCGTGAGGTCGGTCGCGATGCAGTGTGCAGCACGGCGCGTCCCTACCGCGGCGACATCAGTGAGATTGCTGTCAACGCCACCGGCTGAGCCCTCTGGCGTTGCCCGTGTCGGACCGTCAGCATGGCTACGCTGTCCCTATTGCTGCGCCACCTGATGACATCTCGCTCGTAGCGGCAGCGCGAGGCGGCGACCGGGCCAGCCTCGACGCGTTACTACGACGCCACTATGACCGGGTGTATGCCGTTTGCCGACGAGTCACCGGCAATGACGCCGACGCAGCTGACGCAGCACAGGAGTCCATGATCGCCATCGTTCGCGGTCTGCCCAGGTTCGATGGCCGCAGCAGCTTCAGTACCTGGGCGTATCGCATCGCCACCAACGCCAGCCTCGACGAACTCCGCCGGCGCAACCGCCGCCCGCTGGTCGGGCTGAACGACCGCGAGGGTCACCGAGCCGAGTTGGCCGATCCTGACGCAGGCAAACGTACTGAGGCGCTTGGCGATCGACTTGCACTCGACGTCGCCCTCGCCGAGCTGAGCGACGAGTTTCGCCTCCCGGTCGTCCTACGCGATGTCGGCGACCTCGATTATGCCGACATCGCCGAGGTGCTCGACATCCCCATCGGCACCGTCAAGAGCCGTATCGCCCGTGGCCGCGCTGCGCTGGCGATCTCCCTCGGACAGACCCCGCGGAACCAAACCAACCACACCAAGCGTCAGAATCCCGCACCATGACCAACGACTCCCTGAACCCCGAACGCGAACCGAGCCGGGCCGAACTCGAGGCCCTACGCGACGCGCTCCGTCTGGTCGAGGTGCCCGTTGTCGCCCGTGAGGCTGCGATCACCACAGCGTTGGCGACATTCGACGAGATGCCCGATGTCTCCCCCGCCCAGACCGCGCCGTCCCTCGGCACCGTCGTTTCGATGATCGACCGCCGACGTCGTCACTACCACTGGCTCGCCGGTGCCACTGCCACTGCCGCTGCCGCCGTCGTCGTGCTGGTGATCGGTGCGGCCGTGCTGAACAACGGCAGCAATGACAACATGTCCTCCGGGTCGGTCGACGCCGTGGCCAAGGACGTGCCAGCGCGATCTGCGGCGGGTACTGAGGCCGCCATGGCCACCGCCAACTCCACCCCGACGGCAGATGCCAGCGGCGTCGCAGGGGGCATCAACGGCCCAGCCGCCGTCACGCCCTGGGCCACAGCCCCGAACCTCACCACAAACGGCGAATTGATTGCGTACGCAGCTGATCCATCATTCGGAAGTGGCGCCAGTACCGATCCGGCGAACTACAACACCTCATGTCTCACTGGAACCACCGGTTTGTTCGCTGCCGTCATCTATCAGGGCCAGCAGGTCATCGCCGTACGCGACGACGTGGCTGCCATGGTGCGGATCATCGATCCACAGAGTTGCCGGGTCATCACCACCGTCTCGCTGGGCTGACAGCTCACGGTTCGCATGGTGACGGTTCACGGCGCCGCCATCGTGTTGCGAGCGTTAGGATCGTCGGCATGCCGGGGAACCCTTTGACCGATCCGAACTGGGCTGCGAACCTTGCTGACACCATCGAGCGTGTTGTCAGCACCGTACGCGACAAGACCACCAAGCCGCTGCTCGTCGCCTATCGAGGCATCGTCTTCGGGTTGATCGGAGCATTCGGCGGGCTGGCTGCACTCGTGCTCGCCGTCATCTTGCTCACCCGCGGATTGCAGGCCATCATCGAATGGCCCTTCGATCACCGCGATGCTGTCTGGATCTCCTATCTTCTCGTCGGCTCGCTCTTCAGCGTCGTTGGAATGCTCTGCATGCGCAAGCGCCACGCTGGTGGAGTCAACGCATGAGCCATCACCCTGTCGTCATCATCGGTTCCGGCCCCGCCGGCCTCACCTCGGCCATCTACACCGCTCGCGCCAATCTGGCGCCAATGGTGATCGAAGGCGAACTCAGTAGCACCAGCGATCAGCCCGGTGGCCAGCTCATGCTCACGACCGAGGTCGAGAACTTCCCCGGCTTCCCCGAGGGCATCATGGGCCCCGAGCTGATGTCGCGCTTTCGCGAACAGGCCGCCCGCTTCGGTGCCACGTTCGTCACTGCGAAAGCAACGGCGATCGATTTCAGTCAGCGCCCGTTCAAGGTGTGGGTCCGCGACGACCTCTACACGGCCGACTCCGTGATTGTGTCCACCGGCGCACAGTCACTGATGATCGGCCTCGAGGCCGAGGAACGCCTGCTCGGGCATGGCCTGTCCACCTGCGCCACATGCGATGGCTTCTTCTTTCGCGGTCAAGAGATCGCCGTGGTCGGTGGCGGCGACAGCGCCATCGAGGAAGCCACCTTTCTCACCAAGTTCGCGTCGAAGGTCACCCTGATCCACCGTCGCGACTCGCTGCGCGCCTCCAAGATCATGCAGGAGCGCGCGCTCAGCAACCCCAAGATCGAGATGCGTTGGAACAGCGTCGTCACCGATCTGCTCGGCACTGAGAAGTTGACCGGTGCAATGGTGCGCGACGTCCATACCGGCGAGGAATCCCTCCTGCCAGTCACCGGGCTGTTCGTGGCCATCGGCCATCGGCCCAATACCGATCTGTTCAAGGATGTGCTCGACATGGAGGACAACGGCTACCTCATCACCCGGCCCGGATCCTCGTATACCAACATCGAGGGCGTCTTTGCCTGCGGTGACGTGCAGGACCACACCTACCGCCAGGCCATCACTGCCGCCGGTTCAGGCTGCATGGCGGCCATCGATGCCGAGCGGTGGCTCGAGGCCGTCGGTCACTAAGCAGTCCCTGACGGGAATGCACAACCAGAACATCGGGTTCGCCATGGGTACAATCATGGTTCCATCGAAAGGACGCCATCATGGCTGAAGGCATCGTTACTCTCACCACCAACACCTTTGACGAAACCATTGCTGGGGCAGATACCCCCGTGGTCGTCGATTTCTGGGCCGAGTGGTGCGGGCCGTGCAAGATGATTGCGCCCATCCTCAGCGAGATCGCCAAGGAAAACGTCGGCAAGATCACCATCGCCAAACTGAACGTGGACGAGAATCCTGATCTGGCCATGCGCTTCAACGTGATGAGCATTCCCACCCTGTTGGTCTTCAACAAGGGTGAGATCGCCAAGCGCCTCGTTGGCGCCAAGGGCAAGGGTCAGCTACTGCAGGAGCTCGACGAATTCCTGGCCATCTCCCGCTGACCCCCGGTCAGCGCGGGGAGGCAATTCGCGATATCCAACGCCGCCTCAGTGCTGCTGGGATGCAACCCGCCACCGGCATGCAGGCGGGTCTCTATTGCGCTGGAACGGAATCGGCCATTCGAGCGTTCCAACAGGCCCGCGGCCTGCCCATCGACGGGCTCTGCGACCAGATCACCTGGGCTGCGCTCGTTGAGGCGTCGTGGCGTCGGGGCGACCGATTGCTGTTCCTCACCTCGCCGAACATGCGCGGTGACGACATCGCCGATCTCCAGGCCCGATTGGGCCGAATCGGCTTCGACTGTGGGCGCGTCGACGGCATCTTCGGCCCACGCACCGCCCGGGCGCTCGAGGACTTCCAGAACAACGCCGGCCTGCTCGCCGACGGAACCTGCGGCGCCGGAACACTGCAGGCCATCGCCCGGGTCAGCCGCCAGACCGGTACCGGGCCGGGCATTGCGACCGTACGCGAGCGCGAGCGCCTCCGCTCCACATCCAGCTCATTGCAGGGCCTGCATGTCGTCATCGGCCAATTCGGTGGCCTCAGCACACTGACCCGAGCCCTCACCCGCAGTCTGCGCATGAGCGGTGCAGTGGTGGTCTCCGTCGACGAGCCCGACGCCATTGCCCAGGCCGAGGCCGCCAATCGATTCGGTGCTGACCTCTACGTGGGATTCGAGGCCCGCACCGACGGCGACAGTCGGATTTGTTACTACGCGGTGCCCACCTTCGAATCCACCGGTGGGCGGTCACTGGCGGAGCGTCTGGTCACTGGCCTGGCTGGAATCGACGGCGTCGACCCGTGCCTGGCCGGGATGCGCTTGCAGGTCCTGCGTGAAACGCAGATGCCCGCTGTCTTGGCATCGCTCGGCTCAGTTCGCCACACCACCGACCATTCCATGGAGATCGCCCAGGTGGTACGGCTCGCAATCGAGCAGTGGGCAGCGCGCCCGCTGGGTTTGGACGACGGCGGTCCACCTCAGGGTCGTTGAGGGTTTGTCCACAGCTCTGTCCACACGATGTGCGTAAGCCTCACGCGCGAGTTCCACACAAGGGTGAGGGTGTATCAAACGCCTGGACCGGCCCGGGCGGCGAATCACTCGCTGTTTGGTGCTGAGCCTTCGACCATCGTGCGGTAGATCCGTTCGAGATCCTCGAGATCGGCGAACTCGATCGACACCCGTCCACGCTTGGCACCCATGGTGACCGAGACGCGGGTGTGCAGGTACTCAGCAAGCAGATGCTCGAGTTCAAGGAGCCCCGGTGGGCGCAAGCGCGTGACGGGTGTCAGTCCGGCGCCATCCTGTGGTGTGACAGAGGTCACATCAGTAGAGGTCGAGTCGCCGCCGCCGGCCTGGCGATCACGGATGGCATCCTCGACCGCACGAACCGACCAACCCTCCCCGACCGCCCGCTTGGCCAGATGCTCCTGAAAGGCGCGGTCGGGACTACCGAGCAACGCCCTGGCGTGGCCGGCTGACAACCGTCCGTCGGCAAGGAGATGCTGGATCGCCGGGGGCAGCGACAACAGGCGCAGTGTGTTGGTGATGGCCGAGCGGCTCTTGCCAACGCGCGACGACACCTGCTCGTGGGTCAGACCGAAATCCTCGATCAACTGCTGATAGGCAGCAGCCTCCTCGAGTGGCGTCAGATCCTGACGGTGGAGGTTCTCGACGAGCGCCTGTTCGACAGAACTGAGATCATCGGTCGTGCGAACGACGGCGGGAATGGTGGACAGCCCGGCGCGCCGAGCGGCACGCCAGCGACGTTCGCCAGCAACGAGTTGATACGTGCCGTCGCCCATGTCGCGCGCCAGCACTGGCTGCAACACACCGATCTCGCGAATCGACGCGGCCAGTTCCGTCAACGAGTCTTCATCGAAATGCACACGCGGCTGATTCGGGTTTGGCGACAACGACTCGATGGGTACCTCGATCAGACGCGCCCGATCAGTGTCACCACCACCCGAATCTCCACCCACTTCTCCAGCCAGATCAGACGGGATCAATGCTCCCAAACCTTTACCGAGTCCCCCGAGGCGTGCCATGGGCGCTCACCTCCTTTGCAACCATGCGGTAGGCAACGGCCCCGCGCGAGCTGGAATCGAATGTGATGATCGGTTGCCCGAACGACGGCGCTTCCGACAACCGGACCGTCCGTGGGACGACGGTACGCATGACCTTGTCACCAAAATGCTCACGCACCTCTTTGACCACTTGATCGGCCAATTTGGTGCGGGCGTCATACATCACACAGACGATGGTACTGACCACCAACGACGGGTTGAGATTGCGCCGAACAAGATCGACGTTGCGCAGCAACTGCCCGAGACCCTCGAGCGCATAGTATTCGCACTGGATCGGGACCAGGACCTCTGTCGCCGCGGTCAAGCCGTTGACCGTCAACAGCCCCAGTGACGGGGGACAGTCGATGAGCACGTAGTCGTAATCGTCCTGAATCGCCTCGATCGCACGCTTCAACCGGTTCTCCCGGCTGAAGGCGGGGACCAGCTCGATCTCGGTGCCCGCCAGGTCCAAACTGGCAGGGGCCACGAACAGGTTCTTCACTGCCGCCGGCTCGATGCAATTCTCGAGCGGGGCCTCGTGCATGATGACGTGATACATCGAGGTCTCCAGACCCCGATTATCGATACCCAGACCCGTCGAGGCATTGCCCTGCGGATCGAGGTCGATGATCAGTGTCCGGAAGCCGAGTTCGGCCAGACACGCACCGAGATTGACGGTGGTTGTGGTCTTGCCGACGCCACCTTTTTGATTGGCAACGGCCATGATTCGGGGAAGGGGGTACATGGCCATTTCTGGCTCACCCCCGCCCTCATCAGGATTCGTTGCTTCCCCGTGGTTGTTCACGGACTCCATCGACGTGGTCTCCCCTCGCATTGCGCGATCACCTGGCCGGACCGAACAAGATCATCGGGTGCTCGGCGTCTGAGGTGAGATCGAAGAATTCCCCGACCATCAACTCTGACCCAGAGGCACCCCCCGCCGTTGCGGAATCTCCTGCTGAACACTATCGCCTCGTCACCCGAGGTCAAGTCATTCGACCACAGTTTCCGTGGTTTCGTCGTGTTTCACGTGAAACATCGACGACAGGTCGAGGATCGATCGAACCCACCATGGGGACCCACTGTTTCACGTGAAACATCAACGATGACAGCGTTCGAACCGCTTGACCTGCGCAAACGCCTGCGCCGAAGCCCGAAGACCGAGTTGTTCGACAGCCGCAATCGGCCAGCGCTCGGCCTCGTCCACCATCGGCGGCTCCGAGACAATCACCAGGCCATCGTCGGCAAGGAAAGGTTCGGCGCAGCTCAATGTCCAGAGCGACTCACCAAAAGCACGGGCGGTCACCACGTCGAACTGATGGCGATACTCCACCCTGCGGGCCAGTCCGACCACATCTGCCGTCAACACGGTGACCCTGGACTCCATGCCCAACCGGGCGCTCGCCAACCGGAGCAGATCCATCCGCCGCTCTCGCCGGTCGGTCAACACCACCGCCACGTCGGGGAGGCGCCAGGCGATCACCAGGCCGGGAAGCCCACCGCCGGATCCAAGATCAAGCAAACGGCGGCACGTCGGCGGGATTGCCCCGACAAACAAATCAGCGTGAGCGACGGCGTGGGGGAGCGAAGCTTCACCCAGCGCGCCGCGCTCACGCAACGATTCGAGAACAACGAGGAGTTCGGCGTCGTCAGGCATTCGCCGGAGCGATGACAACCCGACGGTTGGGATCGTCACCCTCGGAGCGGGTGACTACGTTGGAGTTCTCGCTGAGCACATCGTGGATCACCTTGCGATCAGCCGACGACATCGGCTCCAGCGCACGCGCCTCGCCCGACGAGATGACCTGCTCGGCAATCTGGTTGGCAAAGCGGGAAAGCGCTTCGCGACGGCGCTCACGGTACCCGCCGACATCGACGCGCAGCCGCGTGTCGTGATCGCCGAGCCGACGCTGCGATGCCACCCGGGTGAGATCCTGCACGGCCGACAACGTGTTGCCACGGGGGCCGACCATCAAGCCGAGATCAGCACCGCTGACGGTGAGCTCGAGATCGTCGCCGTCCTCACGAAGCTCGACCGTGCCGTCGAGCCCGAATGCGGTGACCAACTCGGTCAGGAACTTCTTGGCCTCTTCGCCGACCTGTTGTGCAGTCACGGTGGATTCCTCTCGGGATACTGGTGCCGCGGGTTCGCGGCGTTGCTGTGGTGTGCGCTGCCTGGGTGCTGCATCGCCCTTGGGCGGCCTCACCGTATCAGTCTGTTGACCTGCCGACCGCTGACCGCTCGAGCCCTGGCCGGCCTCACCGCGGCCCGACGCTGCATGCTCGCCCTGCTCACGTCCCTTACGACGGTCACGGCGCTCGACCTTGGGCCGCACGGCGGTCGGGCGAACCCGGGCACGAACGCGGGCCTCGCCCTTGACCCGGCCAAACAGACCAGCTCGGGGCTCTTCGATGATCTCGAACTCGGCATCGTCTTCGGCGACACCCAACTGGTCCAGCGCGAGGCCCTTGGCTTCGTCGATTGTCTTACCGGTGGTCTCTACCCACTGCATACTGTCGTCCCATCAAAATGGCGACCGCGGACGCGATCGCGAGGTACTTACTTCGTTGGCGGTTTCGGCCGAGTTGGCGCCCCGGGTCGCCCCGACGCAGCGGGCCGTTGGGGCCTGCTGGCGCTGGGTGTTGGCTTGTTCTTGGGCGGGGTGACCCGCTTGCTCACCACGGCGGCCGGCTTGGCCGCTGCGTCCTGGGCATCGCGCTTGGCCTGAGCATCACGCTTGGCCTGGGCAAACATGCCGCCCCCGGTTGGTGCGCCACTCTTTTTCGCGTCTTCACGGGCACGTTCGCCAGCGGCTTGCGCCTGGCGACCCAGCGACTCTTCGCCGCCGTAGAAGCGCTTGGTGATGTACACGTTCTGGCCGATACGGAAGATTGCCTGCATGAGGTAGTAGATGACCAAGCCGGTGAGGAAGAAGATCTGAAAGACGGCAAACACCACGGGCAGGTACTGCATAACCTTGGCCTGCGTGGCCGACATGGTAGGGCTGACGGCGGCACGGCTGGCGACCATCTTTTGCTGCACGAAGTAGAGCAGTCCGAGGGCCACCACCAGGGCGGCATAGGCCAGGCCCTTGCCGAACGAGGTGCTGATGAAGTGCGCCGGGGACTTGGACAGATCGAGCCCGAACGAGAGCATCTCGTTCTTGCCACCCAATGGGACCAGGCTCTTGTACAGCTCGGACGTCTTGGAGATGTGATCGGGCCGGAACACCGTGGAGCCGAGACGAATATTGTTGTCGGAACAGAAGGTCGTGGCCTTGCATGACACCTCTGTTGCAAGGAAGGGGTGGCTGAGGCCGCGCAACACGCGGTACATGATGAAGAACACCGGCATCTGCAACAGCAGTGGCAGGCAGGAGGCCAGCGGGTTGACCTTGTGCTCCTGATAGAGCTTCATCATCTCTTCGTTGAGCTTCTGACGGTCGTTCTTGTACTCCTGCTGGAGCTTCTTCATCTCCGGCTGCAGGCGCTGCATCTCGAGCATGCCCTTGGTGCTCTTCAGCGTGAGCGGCGTGACCAGGATCATCACGGTGAGCGCCACCAGCGAGATGGCAATGGCGTAGTTGTGCGTCAGTGCATAGAACTGGGCTACGAGCCAGGCGGGACCTTCGAACATATGGGCTACATCACTTTCTGGGACGGCGGGTCGGGCACGGGGTCATACCCGCTCGGACCGAAGGGGCGGCAACGGAGAAGACGGCGAATGGTGAGCCAGAGTCCACGGGCAGTGCCGTGAGCTTCGAGTGCCTCGGCGGCATAGCACGAGCAGCTCGGCGTGAACCTGCACGGCGACGGCCGGCCCTCTGCCTGGCCCTGATACCACCGGACGGCAGCGATCAGGCGCCGGGTGATGGGAGTGTGGGCGATATCGGAATGATCCGGGCCATCAGGCGCTCCAGATCGAACATCAGTTCGTCGTACGACCGTAGTGCGGCGCCCGGGGTTGCCCCGATGAGATACAAACCTGCTGGTAGGTGAGCATATTTCTGC
>WLMZ01000056.1 GCA_009726095.1 Actinomycetota bacterium | reverse complement strand
CGGTCGCTACGGTGCCGAGGCGAGGGCCAAGATCGAAGACCGCCGCATGGAGCTCAACGAGCGCATGGCCGCCATCTTCGCAGAGGTCGACCTCGTCATCACCGCCAGCAACCCTGACATTGCGTTCGGCGCCGAGGGTCCGTTGCCCGGCGAGTTCGGCGGTATCGCTGCCGGCCCCGGCAACAATGGTCGGCTCACGTTCCCGGCCAACCTGCACGGCAACCCAGCGGTCAGCGTGCCCGCCGGCACGGTGCAGGGCCTGCCGGTCGGCTTACAGATCGTGGGTCGGCACTACGCCGAACAACTGCTGCTCGAGGCCTCGTTGCTGATGGAACGCACCCAGCCGTGGCCGCTCGTGGCTCCCGGCCCGGGTGGTCTCTGATCACGCCGGACACCGCAGAGCTGCCGACGCGATGAGGCCAACGCCATGACGCGCACCCCGCTGACGCGCACCCCGCTCGATCCCGGTCAGCGAGCCCTCGCGATCGGGCTGGTGCTCAGCGTCACGCTCGTGGCCTTCGACACCACAGCGGTCATCACCGCGCTCCCCACCATCGCCGACACGCTGCACGGCGATTCGCTCTACGGCGCCACCCTGGCCGCCTACATGCTCGCTGATCTCGTCGCCCTGGTGTGGGCAGGCCAGCAGGCCGATCTCCACGGCGTGCGCCGGCCATTTCTGGCCTGCATCGCCATGTTCGTGCTCGGCTTGCTGGTTGCGGGAACCGCCACCAGCATGCAGATGGTGCTGCTCGGGCGGCTGCTGCAGGGAGCGGGCAACGGCGGCTTCGCCCCCCTTGCCTACATCGCAGTCCGGCGCGCCTTCCCGGCAGATCGCCAGGCCGGCATGTACGCGTATCTCAGTGCCGGGTGGGTGATCCCCAGCCTGCTCGGACCAGTGGTGTCGGGCATCGTGGTTGACCAGTTCGGATGGCGATGGGTCTTCATCGGCATCATCCCGCTCGCGCTGACGGTGGCGTTGCTGACGGCTCGGGCGATGGCCCACCTCTCACCACCCGACGCCGTGCTCGATCGCCGGCCCGGCCGCTTGCCGCGGGCGTTCCAGGCGGCAGCGGGCGTGGGTCTGCTGACGATCGGGCTCCAGAACCGCTCACTGCCGTTGGCCGTCGCCATGTCCGCTGTCGGAGTGGCCATCGCCGTGCCCGCATTGAAGTTCATGCTCCCCGAGGGCGTGCTGCGGGCACGCCAGGGATTGCCCGCCATTGTCACCGTTCGCTTCCTGGCGACAGCGACGTTTCTCGGCGTCGACAGCTTCGTGCCTCTGGCAGCCGACCGCTTGCACGGCGCCCGCCCGATCGTGCAGGGCTCGGTCGTCGCCGGCGCCGCCATCACCTGGACCATCGGCCAGGCGATCACCGCCCGGCGGGTGGACCGCATCAGGCCAGGCCCCACCGCGCGGCTCGGCTTCGGATTCATGCTGCTGGGCATTGCCACCGTCGCCCCGGTGCTGTCCCCGCATTGGCCACTCCCGCTCACATTCGTGGCCTGGTGTCTCGGAGGATTCGGCATGGGCATCTTGTTCAACCCCACCACGGTGGCCTCAATGACCTATGCCACCGACGGCCGCGAGGGCGAGATCAGCAGCCAGATCCATCTGGCGGACTCGCTCGGGTTTGGCCTGATGGGCGCCATCGGCGGCGCCACCGTCGCTGCTGCAGACCACACGTCGTTCACCCTGCAGGGCGCCATCGGGGCCAACTTCGTGCTGGCTGCAACCTGTGCGGGAGTGGGCCTGATCGCCAGCAGGGGTGTGCGGCAGCGCTCCTGACATGCCACGATTCCGCCATGGGGCCCATGCACGGTGTGAAGGTTGTGGACATGTCGGTGATGATCTCGGGGCCGCTGGCCGCGATGATGCTGGCCGATCAGGGGGCCGATGTCATCAAGATCGAGTCCCCCGGTCTCGGTGACATGATGCGCTACCTCGGCAGCAGCAAGGGTGGGATGACCGGCATCTTCGCCACCAACAACCGCGGCAAACGCAGCCTGGTGGTCGATGTGAAGCAGCCCGAGGGCCTCGACATCGTGCGCCGGCTGATTGCCGATGCCGATGTGCTCATCCAGAACTTCCGGCCGGGGGCGATGGACCGCCTCGGTCTCGGCTACGACAGCGTCGCCGCTCTCAACCCTCGCCTCATCTACGTCTCGATCAGCGGGTTCGGTCCCGATGGCCCCAAGAGCGGCCAGCGTGTCTACGACAACGTCATCCAGGCATCATCGGGTCTCGCCTCGGTACAGACCGATCCAGCCACCGGTACCCCCACCCTGTTCCGTACGCTCGTGTGCGACAAGGTCGCTGCCCTCACTGCGGCGCAGGCAATCAGCGCAGCGTTGTTCGCTCGCGAGCGGGGCACTGCTGATGGCCAGCACATCGTGTTGGCCATGCTCGACGCGGCGATCTCGTTCGTGTGGCCGGATTCGGCAATGGATGCAGTGCTGCTCGACGACGACGTGTCGCGCGCACCCACCATCGGCTCGAACTACGCCGTCGCCGAGTTCGCCGATGGCTACGCAGCCATTTCGGCCGTGACCGACAGTGAGTTCAACGGGTACTTCCGCGCCGTCGGCCTACCCGAGCTCTGCGACGATCCGCGCTATGCAACGATGGCGGCCCGGATGGCCAACCTTGCCACGCTCATACCCACCTTGAGGGCGCGAGCCAAAGCGACCCCGCTCGCCGATTTCTTGGCGGGCGCAGCGCAGTTCGACGTGCCCGCTGCGGGCATCACCTCGCTGGCAGAGCTCCCCCATGATGCACAGGTGCTGCACAACGATGTCTTCGCCGTCCGCCAGCACCCCACGGCCGGCACCGTGCGCGAGCCGCGGCCGGCGGCGCGTTTCGGCGCCACGCCTGCGGCGATGGGCGACCATGCGCCGGGCTACGGCCAACACAGCGACGAGATCGCAACCGAGCTGGGCCTCGATGCGGCTGCGCTACGCGCCAGCGGGGTGATTGCCTAGCCCTTGCGGCCAACGAGCTGTGCCAACGACACGTCGTAGCGATCGTCGCGGCGCGTCATCGTGGCACGGGCTTTCATCCGGCGGCGCTGCGGACCCGTGGTGCCTCCCCAGACGCCGACCTCATTACCGTCGATGCCTGCCTGCAGGCACTCGACCCGCACGGTGCACCCAGCGCAGATCGACAACGCATGCCGGGTCGTCTCGGGCAAGGCATTGATGAACGTGGCGGTCGGTTCGCCGACGCAGGCGGCCTCGGCATGCCACGACGCGCTTCTGAACAAGCCGGGCAGGTCGACCGCAAACAAGTCACTCGGATCGCCATTGAAAAACAGCATCATCACTTCCCTTCAAACAGCACACGCACCGGCGACTGCTGAGGCCTGCTGACGCAGGTCTGAGGTGCAACGCCATGGCGCCACCACCCAAGGCACGTCGTTCAGCACGCTCAGCCCCCTCGGTCCACACGCATTCTCATCGGGCGGCTGCTGACTGAACCACAGAACTGACTTGCGATGATGACCGCTACTCGCGCGTCGTTCTAGAGCCGAAGGTCCCTTTCCGCTTACGGACATGCCGATGGGCGCACCGAACCGCGCGATCCCCAGAGCGAAACGCCGGGAGGTCACCGCCTCCGAGTTCCCGACGATTTTCTGTTGCCGCCCCTCCGTGGGGACGTGTAGCGTTTGTGAGGCGGGGGCAACCCCACCAAGAACGTAAACGGTCCAACCTCTGGCTGTCGCAGTACAACTCACCGCACGGGGGGTGACAGTTGGGCGCCGTGAAGGGTTCCGGAAGCACACCAAGAACAGCACCGCCGAGCCCGGGGGCCCACCCTGACGGCGAACGGTTCGGTCCACGGAGCTTTATCGGCCGGGCGCTGACCCTGGGCCTCGACGAACACGAGATCCTCGACTTCATCGTGCGCCGACGCATGGTCGAATCCGCGCCCGATGGCATGTTGCTCGCAGACCAGCACGGTGTCATCCTGGTGGCCAATTCCGAACTCGAATCCATGTTCGGCTTCGAGCAGGGAACGCTGGCCGGCCGCCAGATCGACGACCTGCTGCCGGATCGCGACAGAGCAGCGCATGCCGACCACCGCAACCGTTACCACGCCCATCCAGCGGTGCGGCCGATGGGCGCCGGGCTCGCGCTACGTGCCCGGCGCCGTGACGGCACCGAGTTCCCGGTGGAGATCAGCCTCAGCCCGCTCACCGACGAGAGCGGCACCACCGTCATCGCTGCCGTGCGCAATATCTCCGAGCGGGTGGCGGTCGAGGCGCAGACACATCTGATCCGAATGACGATCGACGCCACCCACGACGGTGTGTTCCTGATCGATCCGACCACCCGTCGCTTCGTGTACGTCAACCAGGGCGCTGTCGAGCAGACCGGCTATCCCCGCCACGAACTGCTCCACATGGCACCACTGGACATCGCGTCAGCATTCGACACGCAGTCGTTGGAGCGCCTGGTCCAACCACTGTTGAGCGGTGAGCAGTCACGCGTTTCGCTGACGACCACCTGGCGGCACAAGAACGGTCACGACACACCCGTCGAGATCCTCATCGGATACCCGGCGGCCACGCACCCGTCGGCCGATCGCGTGCTGGTGGCGCTGGTGCGCGACATCACCGATCGTCGCGCCGCCGAAGCCGAACGCGATCGACAGCAAACGTGGATGCGGGGGCTCTCGGAAATTCGCAGCCATCTCCTTCAGGGCGGCCACTTCGAAGACGCCGTCGACCTCATGGCTTCCTTCGCTCGAAACCTCATCGGGGCCGAGATCTCTGCCGTGGGAACTCTCGGAGACGACGGTGAAACCGTCGTCCTGAACAGGCTCCGGAACGGGTCGGACCCAGGTGAGGCAACAACACATCATCCGATCGATCCAGCGCTACGGTCGATCCTGCAGACCGAGCAGCCAGCTGTCCTCAACGGTGGATTGCCGTTCGCCAACGACGGCTCCGATGGCCCCGGCTTCGGTCCGACGATGTTGATGCCGCTCCACAACAACCTCGAGCCGCAGGGCAGGCTGCTGCTGCTGGCGCGGAACCGCAACAGCCCTCCATTTCATGACACAGATGTTCAGCTCGTCGAGTCGTTCACCCAGCAGGCCAACACAGCGATGCAGCTCGCCCAGGCGCAACGCGATCAGCAACGACTCAGCATTCTCGAGGATCGAGCCAGAATCGGCAGAGATCTGCACGACCTCGTGACCCAGCACATCTTGGTCGCCGGAATGGGACTGAGCGCCCTGCTGCCCCGCATAGCAGCGCCCGAGATCGCCGACGCGATCAACATCGTGATAGACGAACTCGACAGGGCAATCAATGAGCTTCGCTCAACCATTTCGGGGATCAGCACCATCGACACGTCCAAGTCAGGTGCCGAACACATTCACGATGCCGTCGCTGCATACGCAGCGGTGCTCGGCTTCGCCCCCGACCTGACCATGGCGGGCGATGCCGACGCCATCCCATTCGTCGTTCTCGAGCAGCTGCTGCCAACCATCAACGAAGCCCTCTCGAACGTCGTACGCCACGCGTGCGCAACGAATGTGGCAGTGACCGTTCGGCTGGACCAGACCACACTCACCCTGGACATTTCCGACAACGGCACAGGGTTCGACGAACACCTCGTTCGCGGTCGCGGGCTGGACAACCTCGCCACCCGCGCCGCCCGCGTCGGCGGAACCTGCCGCTTCATCAATCAGGACAACGGCGGTGCCACCATCATTTGGTGCTGCCCACTCTGAAAGCGCCGCCCCGCTTGGCCACCCGTCAGCGGCTCTCGGGATCAACGCACCGGGTTCAACCGGGTGCTGGTCAGCCGCCAGCCACGCTACGACCAACGATCTCTTTCATGATCTCGCTGGTGCCGCCGTAGATGGTCTGGATGCGGCTGTCCGCCCACGCCCGGGCGATGGGGTACTCGCGCATGTAGCCGTAACCGCCGTGCAACTGCACGCAACGGTCGACCACCCTGTTCTGCAATTCCGTACACCAGAACTTTGCCGCAGCGGCCTGCTCGGGGGTCAGCTCGCGGTTGCAGTGCAGTTCGATACAGCGGTCGACGTAGACCTGGGCGATCTGCACCTCGGTGGCGAGTTCGGCGAGCAGGAACTTGTTGTGCTGGAAATGGGCGATGGACTGACCGAACGCCTTGCGCTCGACGGTGTAATCCACCGTCCAGTTCAGCGCAGCCTGCGCCACGGCCACGGCCCCGACCGCAATGCCAAGTCGCTCCTGGGCGAGGTTGGTCATCAGGTAGATGAACCCCATACCCTCCTGACCCAGCAGGTTGGCTGCGGGCACCTCGACGTCGGTGAAGAACAGCTCAGCGGTGTCCTGAGCGTGCATGCCCATCTTGTCAAGGTTGCGGCCGCGCTCGAAACCGGGCATGCCCCGCTCGAGCACCAACAGGCTCATGCCGCGATGCGCCTTGTCGGGGTCGGTCTTGCAGACCGTGATCACCACATCGCTGAGGATGCCGTTGGAGATGAAGGTCTTTGCGCCGTTCACCACGTACGAGTCGCCATGACGAACGGCCGTGGTCTTGATGCCCACCAGGTCGCTGCCCGTGTTCGGCTCGGTCATCGCGATGGCGCCGATGCGCTCGCCGGTCACCATGCCGGGCAGCCAACGGGCCTGCTGTTCGTCGTTGCAGAGTTCGATGAAATAGGGCAGCACGATGTCGTTGTGCAGCGTCATGCCGTTGGCACTGCCGATGACGCCGGTCATGCCGACTTCTTCGGCCATCACTGCCGCAAAGCGGTAGTCGTCGGTGCCGCCGCCACCGAACTGCTCGGGAACCGTCAGACCCAAAAAGCCGTGGCTGCCCGCCTGCAACCAGATGTCGCGCGGCACGATGCCGTCGCGCTCCCACTGCTCGTGGTTGGGCACCACCTCGTTGTCGAGCCAACTCCGGAACGTGGAACGGAACTGATCGTGGTCGTCAGCGAAGAGGGTGCGCGGGATCTGCTGCATGGCCCCGATGCTAAGCGGGCTCAGCCGGCGAGCACCGCTCGAGCGACGAGGTCAGTACCGAACGCGGTGAGGATGGCCAGGTACAGCAGCCCGGTGGCGGCCATCACCGCCGAGTAGTACTTCTCGCGCAACGCCCGCTGGGTGACCCAGCACAACACCCCGGTGGTGACTGCGCAGGCCACCCAGAAGTAGCCGAGCGTACCGTTCCAGCCATCGCTGATCGTTCCACTGAGCACGCTCAACATGCCTGTCGGCAGCACCAGTGCGGCCACCTCGAGCGGAAGCACATACATCGTGAACTGGACCAACTCGTTGAGGAGGCCTCGCGGTAGGCCTGGTTGCACCAGATACCAGTGCCCCAACAACATTGCGTCGGTGATGACACCGAGGAACGCTGCCCCCACCAGCGTGCGAATGACCGCCACCAGATCGTTGCCGCCCGCACCAATGCCCGCAGCCACCAGGCCAACCAGGCCGATGACCGGGGCGACGAGATCGAGCCATGGCGGGAACTCGTCTCCGCCAGCCACGCGCACGGGGGCCTCTCGATCGATGCCGGTCATCTCCGCGACACGTTCGGTGCGACGATCGTGCTCGTCCTGCTGGCCGCTCACGCCGGCCTTGCGGCGGATCACCGACACGATCAGGGCGAACAGCGCCGCCAGGGCAACGCCGAGAGAGCCAACATCACGCACGGGTTCCGTGCCGAACGCGAGAGCGCAGGCGCACGCGCCCGCCGCCATCAACATGTAGGTCCCGCGCAGCAGCCAGCCGTAGCCCACACCCACCATCCGCCGGCGGGTGGTGAACCAGCAGAACAACAATCCACCGGTGGCCCACTGCAACAAGACGGTGGCGGCATCGAGATGAATCACAGACCACGACGATAGGCGCACCAGCGCCGCTCGCCACCGTTTCCACAATGCCAGCGCGTACGCTCGGAACCATATGCGTCCCATCCGGCTTGCCGTCGTCGCCCTACTCGCCCCTGTCCTGCTCGCAGCGTGCTTCACCGGCGAACGCCCCACCTTCAGTACGGGGCTTGCGGATTCGAACGACCCGGCGGTGGCCGCCGTGCTCACCCTCCTCGATGCGGTGCCCGCCGCACCGCTCACGGCCTCCTATTCGCTGTTGACCAAGTTCGGCAACGTGACCACCCCGGCCAGCGTCGCCATTGCCGCCCCAGGGGAACGCTCGATCACGATCGGCACGATCCGCTTTCTGCTCCAGGCCGCCGGGCCGCACACCTGCGATCTCACCGTCGGGCGGTGCAGCTCCACCGTCGACGACGCTCAGGTCAGCGACAAGTCCCTGACCCACGACTTCTATGCCGCCTCGGCAGCGTCACGCCTTCGCCAGGACAGCACCACGATGGTCCGCCCCGGCCTTGCCTCCACTCGCCTCATCCTCGATCAGACGGCAACATGTGTCGAGGTGGCCTTCACCAGCGGCACGAAGATCTACTGCGCACTCGACAACGGCCTGCTTGCCTATCAGGACACGCCCGACCTGCAGATCACCATGCTCGCGCTCACCGGCACCACCGACCCGGCGGTCTTCAACCCCGAGGCAACGCTCGGCAGCTGACCGGACAGAGCCCGCTCAGTGGGCCGTCACCGTGTGGGTGTCGCGGCCGCTGCGCAGCAGGGTGCCAGGGCGGGCATCGAGCAGCTCACCGTGCTGCACGCATGGCACGCCGTTGACCAGTACGTGGCTGATGCCGTTGGCCTCGCCGTACACACGGCCGGCGCCGCCGGGAAGATCGAACTTCGTGTACACCTCGCCCGGGCCGATTGTGTGGCGGTCGAACACCACGATGTCAGCGGCGTTGCCAACCGCTAGTCGTCCACGTCCGTTGAGTCCGTAGAGCGCAGCCGGCGCACCGGTGAGATAGTGCACGGCCTCCTCGAGCGCCAGTAACGAACGATCGACCGTCGTGCGCGCAATCAGTGTGGTCGCATAGCTGAAGCTGTCGATCATGTCGAGGTGCGCTCCGGCGTCGGACGCTCCCACGATGGCGCGTGGATCGCGCCACACCTCCACCCGCTTCTCCCAGCTCGCATCGGTCTGGCCTGTGTCCATACTGGCGATCACGGTGTTCAGGTCGTCGTCGATGACGATGTCAACCAGCGCGTCCCACGGGTCCTTACCCAGCTCGGTTGCTATGGCGCCAATGGTGCGCCCCTCGAAGGGCTTCCACGCATCGTTGAAGGTTTCGAGCAGTGTGTAGTTACCCCAGTTCGCAAGCGTGCGCAACGAGCCCGGCGCTGACTGGGCCAGACGGTTCATCTCCGCACGGCCCGCAGGGTCGCGCAGCATCGCCAGCTTCGTGGACGGCTCGAGCGCCATCAGCTTGTCCCAACCGGGCAGGATGTCGAGCACGAAACCGCTGCGCAGGTTGAGCCGCAGACGGAACGTGTCGGGCAGCGTGAGCGCCAGCACCCGGCCGCCCTGGGCCGCCGCAATATCGCCACCGGTGAGCTGATGCTGCACCTGCTCCCAGTTCTGCGCCTGCACCTGCAGCAGGTTCCAGTTCAGAGGGCGGTTGGCAGCCACGCTCATCGCCGCCATCAGATCGAACGACTCTTGCGTGAATGCGCCCACCTGTGGGATGAACTCCAGCGTGGTGCCCGGGAACTCGCGCACCACGCTGCACAGCGCGACCATTTCCTCGCGCGTGCCATGGCGTGACGGCACCGGTGTACCAGTGTGATCGTTGTGTGACGTGGACCATGTCGACGAAAAGCCCATGCCACCCGCAGCAAGTCCCTCGCGCAGCAGTTGTTGCATCCGCACGATTTCCTCGGGGGTGGCCGCACGCTCGGTGGCCTGATCCTTCAACACACTGCGCCGGATGGCAGAGTGACCCACCAAGAAGCCGGCATTGGGCATCAGCGTGCCATCGAGCCGATCGAGGTACTCGCCCGTGGTGCGCCAATCCCACGGCACACCCTGTTGGAGCGACTCCAACGGCATGCCCTCCACCCGGGCCAGCATGCGCATCAGGTAGTCGCCGTCCTCGGGCGCCAATGGGGCGATGGTGAACCCGCAGTTGCCACCCATCACGGTGGTCACGCCGTGAAGCGGCGACGGGCTGAGCGTGGTGTCCCAGAACGCCTGGGCGTCGTAGTGCGTGTGGATGTCGATGAACCCGGGTGTCACCACCTGATCGGTGGCGTCGATTGTCTGTCGGGCCGATTCGGTGATCTGCCCGATCTCCACGATGACACCGTCACGAATGCCGATGTCGGCGGCCACCCCGGCCGCGCCGGTGCCATCGATGACCGTTCCCCCGGTGACCACAACATCCAACATGAGGACCCCTCTCAGCGAATCTCCACGTGACGTTATTGCATCGCCGCGCAACGGGGTGGATCGGCCTTCTGTGAACATGCCCGCTACCGGCTCTTGGTGGATAGCTCATCAACGCCCAGAACGCCGGCTATGCGCGTTCCGGCAGTTGGGATGAGCCCGTGAGGGCACGGATCTACTGCCAGTCCGACCATGGCCGACGAGTACCGAACGGCGCGTCGGGCGTCTCCTGCCGGACCTGAGCCTCGACGACGTCTCGCCGTGGATATTGTCCTGCGGCGCGGGGCGCCGCGACGGCGGGCGGTCGCCGCGTGGGCGGATGGCGTGGCGCCCGGGGTGGCTCGCCACCTCGTCTACGATCCCGGGCGTGCTGACCTTCGACCCACCGACGCCGAAAGCCAGGCGCTGATCGACCGCTCGATTCAGGGCTCGCCGAAGAAGCTGCGCGGGTTGATTGCACCCGACCAGACTCCCCGCACTGTGTATACTCTGCTATGCATTAGCCTTCTTATGTATAGTCTGCGATACACTACGGAAGAGGAGATCGAGATGGCCCGCCACTACCTGAGGACAACCGCTGACGCCGTGCGGACGCTCGGCTTGCAGCTTGCAGCAGCTCGCCGCGAACAGCGCCGGACGAGTACCGACGTCGCCGAGCGCGCCGGGATCACACGCGTCACGCTCGGCCAGGTGGAACGCGGCGAGCCCAATGTGGCGATCGGCATCTACTTCGAGGTGGCGATGGTGCTGGCCGTGCCTCTCTTCGGAGTCGACAGCAGGGAGCTTGCCCAACTAGCTGCACGCGGTGAGCGCGATCTTGCGCTGCTGCCACGCCGGATCCGTCACCAAACGGTGGTTGTCGATGACAACTTCTGACTCGTCGCCGCGCCGGGCCTTCGTCTGGGTATGGCTCCCTGGCGCGTCAGACCCCGTCGTCGCCGGCGCCGTCCAGGCGGATGGCGCCGAGCTCGTGTTCGCATACGGCAAGTCGTATCTCGCCCGGCGCGATGCGATCAGCCTGCAGCCTCCCACGACGGAGCGCTCCGCCGGTTTACCGCTCATTGCGGGAACGCAACGACCGCCCGAGGGACTCGATGCGCACGGCGTGATTCGGGACGCGGCCCCTGACTCGTGGGGGCAGCAGGTGATCTTGCGTCGCCGAGTTGGACGCGACGCCAAGGACACCGGTGAACTTCCACTGATGACCTATCTCCTCGAGTCCGGTTCGAACCGAATCGGGGCGCTTGACGTGCAGCCACGGGCGGATGTCTACGTACCTCGTGTCACCCACGGTTCGCTGGACGAACTTGTCGAGGCCGGTGATCGCCTTGCGCGCGGTCTCGCGTTCGCGCCTGAACTCGACGACGCGCTCACCTACGGATCATCCGTCGGCGGCGCACGGCCCAAAGCCCTCCTGACCGACGGGGACAAGGACCTGATCGCCAAGTTCTCGGTATCTACCGACGCATACCCGTGGATGCAGGCCGAGGCGCTCGGCATGGAACTCGCCCGCCGTTGCGGAGTGCAGGTCGCGCCGACCCGACTCATCCGAGCGGCCGGCCGGGATGTCCTGCTTGTCGAGCGGTTCGACCGGCCTCCCGACGGCACCCGGCGCCATGTACTGAGTGCACTGACACTGCTCGGCCTTCACGAAGTAGCCGGCCGGCATGCCACCTACACCGAACTCGTCGATCAGATCCGGCTGCGCTTCATCAACCCGGAGGCGACACTCCAAGAGTTGTTTCGAAGGATCGTCGCGAATGTCATCCTCGGCAACACCGACGACCACGCCCGCAACCATGCTGCGTTCTGGGACGGGCACCACCTCGAACTCACCCCCGCGTACGACATCTGCCCACAACCACGCTCGACCGGTGAAGCATTCCTCGCCATGACGTATGGCCCCGACGGAGAACGCCGAGCACGGCTTGCTGCATGTGTGCGAGCAGCCGACATCTACGGCTACACCCATGCACAGGCGGCCGACCTGATCGAAGAATGCGTCACGACCGTCCGCACCCAGTACCGGGACGCGTGCGACGACCTCGGCGTCACGGCTGCCGTTCGTGACATGTTGTGGGAACGGGAGATCCTCAACCCGTCGATCAGCTACGACACCTGATCCACAGACATCCCTGACGCTGAAAGCGCCACCGCGCGCGCGACCGCTCGCCAAGCTGAGCAGCGACTCGCAGCCCAGGCCGTTGCTGTTGAACCGACCGATGTGCCGGTTGAGCGCGCTGCTGCTACTCATGAAGGCGATGAGGGAGAAGGCGAGCAGCAACATGACGTACATGCTGACGATGACGACGACGACGACGATGTCGGCGACAACGACATGTTGATGTTGATGTTGAAGCGCTTCATCTTGTTCTTGTTGTTGTTCTTGCCGCCGGTGTCGATGATGGCGACGGCCCAGCGCTGCGCACGAAGCCTTGACGGGCCGCACGCATAAGGGCGCGTCGGCATCGGCGATCGTGGAAAGCCAAAACCCGACCTCCTGCACCGATCACCCTTCGGAGGTCGGACAGGCTGAGATTCCGTGGCGTCGAAAGATCTGCGACATTCGGTCGCCGGTCGGCAGACCAGTGATGTCTCGGAAGCCGCATTCACGAAGCCAAGACGCCATGTCGTCGATGAGTGCGGCTCCTACGCGTCTGTTCTGGTGGTCAACCCCGCTCGTCAGTCTCTGGACGATTGACGAGCGGGGTTGACCGAACGCCGAGTCGCGAACTTGCTTCATGTCCCGCGGCCATTGCTGACGCCGTCGCGGACCATCCCGAATGACTTTCATCTCTACATCATGTATCCAAATCATGGATCCAGTTGCCGCACCGCGCCGATCGCACGACAGCCTCCGTCGACTGCTCTGCAAATCAATAATTGCTGTACGCATCGGATCGGCACCTTGGCCGAATTCGAGTAGCGCAGAAGCCCAGCACAGAGCAACGTGGATCTCGCAACTGACACGAGCGCCAGAACGGCGCATCCGCGCTCGAACCCAGCCTTTCACTTGGGCAGCCGCAGTCCCCGGATCGAGTCGAAGTGTTTGCGGTTCCTCGTCACGAGTCCGAGACCGTGTTCAACTGCGGTCGCGCCGACGCGAACGGTCCAACGGTGAACTTGTCAACCGTCCACTTTGCCTTGCGGGTGCCCGATCTTGAAGACTGCTGGCGTGCCTGAACAGATCCCCTTCGTCGAGTATCTCCAACTCGCTCCCACACCCCACCTCGTTGCGCATCAGTGCACCTCGTGCGGCGCCCGCTTCTTTGACCGGCGCAATGCGTGCGCCTCGTGCTTTGGCACATCGTTCGAAGACGCCAGTATCGCCACCGAGGGCACCGTGCGTTCGTTCACCATCGTGTCCTTCGCCGCGCCGGGCATCCCCGTGCCGTTCGTGTCGGCCATCATCGACTGCGACGGCACCAGCGTGCGCGGCAACCTCACCAACGTCACGGCCGATCCCGAGCACGTGTCGCTGGGCATGAAGGTGCGGCTCACCACCTACACCGTCGGCGCCGACGAAGCCGGCACCGAGGCAATCGGTTTCGCCTTCGAACCCGCTGCCTGACAGCCAACGACTCCACCGCACTCACGAACTCACCACACTCACAGAACTCACTGAAAAGGACCTGCCATGGCCAGCGATGACGTTTGGATCCTCGGGATCAACATGACCAAGTTCGGTAAGCACACCGACAAAGACACCGTCGACCTCGCGTCGCAGGCCGCCATGGCCGCACTCGCCGATGGCGGCGTCACCATGGCCGACATGGGCATGCTTGCCGCCGGCTGTCTGATGGGCGGGGGCGGCATCGCCCAGATGATCCAGAAGCAGATCGGCCAGACCGGCATCCCTGCCTACAACGTGTCGAACGCATGCGCCACCGGCGCCACTGCGTTGCGCGTGGCCTACATGTCGATCAAGTCCGGTGAGTGCGACTTCGGCCTGGCCGTTGGTGTCGAGAAGCTCAGCGGCGTCGGCCTGCTGTCCGGCGGCAGCCGCAAGGACGACGGCAAGACCTGGAACCGTTCCGGCCGTTACGGCGCCGTTGCCGCCACCGACGGCCGCATCGGCACCGACACCATGCCCGGCGTGTTCGCCCAGGTCGGCATGGAATACGCGCACAAGTACGGCGGCGCCGACTTTGCCCTGTTCGCCGGTATCAGCGAAAAGAACCACGCCCACTCCACGCTCAACCCGTTGGCGGCGTACCAGAAGCGCTTCACGCTCGACGAGATCATGAACGACATGATGATCGCGTACCCCAACACCCGTGCGATGTGCTCGGCCAACTGCGACGGCGGTGCCGCTGCGGTGCTGGTCAGCGATGCCAAGCTCAAGACGCTCTCGCTCGAGCAACAACGCCGCGCAGTCAAGATCTCGGCATCCATCCTGACCTCCGATCCCTATCAGGAGGCGTGCCAGGTGCTTCCCGACGTCAACACACTCACCCGCCGTGCAGCCGAGCAGGCCTACGCCAAGGCCGGCATCGGCCCCGAAGACCTCGACCTGGTCGAACTGCACGACTGCTTCGCCACCGCCGAACTGGTGCACTACGACAACCTCATGCTGTGCGAGCCCGGTGGGGCCGCCGACTTCTTCAAGAGCGGCGCCACCTGGCGCGATGGCTCGATGCCCGTGAACGTGTCGGGCGGCCTCGAATCAAAGGGTCACCCCATCGCCGCCACCGGCATCGCCAACGTGTGGGAAGTGTGCCATCACCTGCGCAACGAAGCCGGCGATCGCCAGATCCAGGGTGCGAAGGTGGGCCTGGCCCACGTCATCGGCCTCGGCTCGGCGTGCGGTATCCACATCCTCGAGAAGTCGGGCCTGTAGACCCCACTCCCACGGCGGCGCCAACGCGACCGCCTCGGGTTGTTTCGTGAATGCTCAGCGCACGGTTGTGATGCGCTGAGCAGTCACGACGGTTTCAGTCGGCGATCCAGCTGCCGTGGAAGCCGTTCGGCACACGCTGCGGCAACGGCACCAACGCGATCGGTGCGGCGCTCATGTCCTGCGCATTCAGCACCACGAACGATGACCCGGCAGTGGCCCGGTCGTACAGGTAGGTCATCACATACCCCTCGTCCTCGGCCGCCGCTCCGGCTGCTGGCACGAACACGGGCTCGCCCGATGACACCGTGGCACCGAAGTCGTGGAACGTGCTGGAGCCGTTGGCCAGGTCGTACTTGATGATGCCGCTCGCAGCATCCATGTCGCGGTTGCTCGGATCTCGCCCCGTGACGGCCCAACCAATGGTGTTCGTCAAGCCGCAGCGGCGATCGTCGATGCGCGGGAAGCCATGCTCGCGGTCATCGAGTTGCTCCTCGTGCACGGTGCCAGTGGCCAGGTCGAAGCGCCAGCGCCACAGGTAACACGGGTCGATACTGTCGGCGCTGCCCTGCCACATGCTGGCGTGGCGGCCAGCGTCGAGCCACACCGTGTTGCCATCGGGACCATCGTCCCAGGCGTTCATGATGTGGAAGATGTAGCACAGGTCGATCTCGAACCAGCGGGGCTGCTCGCCGCGCCGCGCCGCATCGCGGTTCAGCAGGCCGATACGTGCGCCATAACCGGCATCCCAGCCGAACGGCATACCGCCCTTCATTGCGTCCTCGATGTTGAACACCACCGGCAGGTCGAGGAAGATCGCGTAGTTACGGCTGATCGCGAAGTCGTGGATCATCGTCGGTCCGGGCACATCGATTCCCTGTGTGTGAATCAGCTGACCAGCAGCATCAGCCACGTGATAGGTGACATAGGGCGCCATGAAGCCGTACCCGAAGAAGTGCATCTCGCCGGTCTCTGCACAGGTGTGGGGATGCGCAGTCATCGGCGTGGCCAGCCGACCACCAAAGTCGTATGGCCCGAGCGTGTCGAGTTCGCCCGACAGCTCGTTGGGCAGGCTGCCTTCCTCGAGCGCCAGAATGCGCTTGGCATGGCTCACGATATGGGTGTTGGCCAGACCAACCGTGAGATCCATCGTGCCGGTGGACATGTCCATGCGATCCGCACCGGCAAGCGCCTTGGTGCGCACCATCCGGTTGCGGTACCACTCGGCCTTGCCGTCGCGCAGGCGAATGCCGTGGATCATGCCGTCTCCGGCGAACCAGTGCATCGTGGGCCCGTTCATCGGGTTGGCACCATTGCGAAAGTACCGGCCGTTCAACTCGGCGGGCAAAGCGCCCACCACGGCGAGGTCGACGGCATCTACCTCGTCCATCACCGGGGCGTAGTTGCCGCGCATGTGCCAAGGGAGCCGGGATTCGCGGGCAGGGGTTTCGTCGAGCGCTGTCATGGCCGAAGTCTTGCACCTCGGTACCGCGCCCAACGTGTCATGCGCTTCGCTCGAGCTGGCCGGGTCAGACGTCGATCGACACCAGCTCGTGGCGGGCGTTGTTCAACGACAGCGGGCCGCCATCGGTTGCCACCACGATGTCCTCCAGCCGCATGCCCCAGCGGCCCTCCATGTAGATGCCGGGCTCCACGCTGAACGCATGACCGGCGGCGAGCGGCAGCGAGTTGCCCTCGACCATGTAGGGGTCTTCATGCGCCTCCATGCCGATGCCGTGACCGGTGCGATGGAAGAAATAGTCGCCGAAACCGGCATCGGTGATGATGCGACGCGCGACACGGTCGACCTCCTGGCACGGCGTGCCCACCGTGCCTGCGGCGACCGCAGCCTGCTGGGCCTCGTGCAGCACCGCATAGGCCTCGGTGATCTCGGCTGGCGGCGTGCCGAGGTACACGCAACGTGTGATATCGCTGCAGTAACCGTTCATCGTTCCGCCGAAGTCGCACAGCAGGATTTCGTTGCGGCGGATCACCCGGTCGCCCGGGCTGTGATGTGGCGACGCGGCGTTCTCGCCCGCTGCCACGATGGCAAAGTTCACGACCTGGTGCCCCTCGGCCAAGATGCGTTCGCCGAGATCGGCCGACACCTCGGCCTCGGTGCGCCCGACCAGTTCGATGTGGCCTGCCTGCAACTGGGCGGCGATGCGATCGACTGCGGCACCGGCGGCTGCGAGCGCGGCGATCTCGGCGGCATCCTTGGCCATGCGCATCGAGGTGACCACATCGGCGCGCCGGTACTGCGCACCGGGCAGCCGGGGCAGCAACTCCACCAGGAACCGCGCCCACATCTGATCACCGATGGCCACCGTCTTGGCCGAGCCGGACTCGCGGGCCAGACGGGCCACGATCTCGACCGGGTCCTCGGTCTCACCCCACGGCAACACCTCGAACACTCCGGGCTGGGGCGTGACACGGGCAGCCTCCATACGCGGGATCACCATGCGCGCCTCGCCGTCGAGCGGTACCACCAACATGGTGAGACGCTCGAGCGGCATCGCGTGATAGCCGGTGATGTAGGGCAGGTCGAGACCGAGCGAGAGCAGCAGCACATCGATGCCCTTGTCGCGCATCTGCGCACGGGCGCGGGCGAGACGATCGGCGTACACAGCAGTGGCAAGAGGCTCGGAGGCACCGGGGTTTTGCATAGTGACCCATTCTGCCCGATGGGTGGGCTCAGCCGACGCGGATGTTCACAGCTTCTGCCCCCTGGCGAGCGTGGTAGCTGCTGCGCGTCAGCGGGCTGGACTCGACATGGCCGATGCCCAACGATTCGCCAAGAGACTTCCAACGGTCGAACTCGTGCGGTTCGACCCAGCGATGCACCGGCAGGTGATGCGAGGTGGGCCGCAGGTACTGCCCGATGGTGACGATATCGACACCGATGGATGCGAGGTCCACCAACACCCCATCGACCTCGTCGGCGGTTTCACCCATGCCCACCACCAGGCCCGACTTCACGGTGAGCCCTGCCGCCTTGGCGAGCGACAACACACTGAGGCTGCGCGCGTACCCCGCCGATGGGCGCACCGCACGTTGGAGGCGCGGCGCTGTCTCGACGTTGTGGTTGAGCACATCGGGACGCGACCCGAACAGCAACGCGAGAGAGGCGGCATCACCCTTGCCGTCGGAGATGAGCGTCTCGATGCGCGTCTCGGGGCGGCTGCGACGAATTGCCTCGACGCAGGCGGCAACATGGGCCATGCCACCGTCGGCCAGGTCATCGCGCGCCACCATGGTGAGCACGGCGTGGGCCAGGCCCATGCGCACCACTGCCTCGGCCACTCGCGCCGGTTCGTCGGCCGCCGGGGCAAGCGGTTTCTGGGTGTCGACCAGACAGAATCCGCACGCCCGCGTGCAGCGCTCGCCCAGCACCATGAACGTCGCGGTGCCATCGGCCCAACATTCGCTCAGGTTGGGACAACCGGCTTCCTCGCACACCGTCACCAGATTGAGATCGCGTACGGTGCGCTTCAGCGACAACACCTCCGGCCCGTGTTGCACCTTGGGCCGCAACCATTCGGGCTTGCGGGTTGCCAGCGCAACGGCGTCGGTCACGCCTGCCTGTGCAAGCCGCCCGAGCATACGCACCGGTTCGGCACGTGGCTGATCCAGATGGGCCTGATCGAAACGGGGCTGAACAGTGACGCCGTGGTCTGTCGCCGATCGCACCGCACTGCCCGGACCCTCGCCACGAGAGAACGCCGATAGGTCCTCGGGTCGCTCGCGCCACGCAACGTCCTGACGTTCCATCGCACCGCTGCCCCAACGGGCGGCGGCAAGCCGGGCGACGACATCGACGACATCGGCCATGCTCGCATCGACACCCTCTTCGGCCAAGGAGGTGACCGGGCGGTCAGCAATGCCGCACGCAACGATGTAGTCGCGCATGTAACGCATATCGGTGGTGACGTTGAGTCCGAACCCGTGCATGCTGCGACCCCGTGACACGCGGATGCCGATGGCACAGATCTTGCGCGGGTTCGCCCCGGCGGGGTCTACCCACACGCCCGGGTAATCGTGGAGTCGTCCGGCGTCAGCTACACCCAACTCGGCCAGCGCGTCGATGATGAGTTGTTCGACGTTGCGCACATGGGCCACGGTGTCAGCTGGACCCGATTGGCCGCCGTGTTTGGGCCCGAGCGACACGATGGGATACCCGACCAACTGTCCGGGCCCGTGGTAGGTGACATCTCCGCCGCGGTTCACCGCGATCAGCTCGGCCCCGACGCTGGCGGGATCAACCAGCACGTTCGCAGTGACATCGGCACGCGAGCCGTGGGTGAACACATGACGGTGCTCGAGTAGCAGCAGGTGATTGCGGGTGCCGTGCCGGAACAACGCCTCCTGGACCGCCAACCCCTCGCTGTAGGGCACGCGTCCGAGCCAGCGCACATGCAGCGACCCGGCGGGGGCGCTCATCAGAGCTCGGCACCCCAGTCGCGGGTTTCGAGCAATTGCTTGACCAGCACCAGGAACCCAGCGGCATAGGCGCCGTCGAACGCCCGGTGGTCCCAGCTCATTGCCAGGTTGCCCACGGGATGGATGGCAATGCTCTCGCCGCCATCGGGCAGACGAACGACCACGGGCTTGCGCACGATGGCATCAGTGCTGAGGATGGCGACCTGGGGCTGGTTGATGATGGCCATCGTCAACACGCTGCCAGCGGAACCGTTGTTGCTGATGGTGAAGGTGCCACCCGAGATCTCGTCGGGGCTGAGCTTGCGCGCCCGGGCACGTGTGCCCAGGTCGTTGATCTCGCGGGCGATGGCCCGCAGGCGCTTGGTCTCGGCGCTGCGGATGACCGGCACCAGCAGGCCCGAGTAGTCGAGGTCGACGGCAATGCCCAGGTCGACGAAGTTGTGCACAATCAGGTTGTCACCATCGACCGTTGCGTTGAGGTGCGGGAACTCGCGCAACGCATCGACGATGGCCCGGCTGATGAAGCTGAGATAGGTGAGACCGAAGCCCTCGTCGGCCTTCCAGTCGTTCTTCACCTTGTTGCGGGTGGCATCGACGTTGGCGAAGTCGACCTCGACCACGCTGAACGCGTGCGGGCTGACGCCCTTGCTCATGATCATGTGGGCGCCGGTGAGCTTGCGGATCTTGCTGAGCTTCACCACAGCGTCACCCTCGCCGACGATGCCCGCAGCGGCGGTCACCGCAACGACCGGGGCGGCGGCGGCGGGAGCTGCAACAACTGGGGCGGCCGGCGCTGCGGCCGGGAGAGGGGTCGGGGCTGCGGCCGGGAGAGGGGTCGGCAGCGGGGCGGCGACGGCGCCGCTGGCGATCTTGTCGATGTGATCCAGCACGTCTTCACGGGTGATACGTCCACCGGGGCCGCTGCCCGTGAGGATGCCGGGATCGATGCCGTGCTCGCTCACCAGGCGGCGAACCACCGGCGAGAGCAACCGGTTGTCGGCCCCTGGAGCAGCAGCGGCGACCGGGGCCGCAGGGACAATCGTCGCCGGCGGGGGCGGTGGAGCGATGTCAGCCACCACGTGTGCGGGCTGGGGTGCAGCCTCAACCGCCACGGGTTCGGCCGCAGCAACGGGCGCTGGGGGCGCCGGAGCGGGCGGGGCGGCCTCGACGGTTGCGGGCGCCGAGTCGGACGAGCCGACAACGGCGATGACGGCGCCAACGGGCACCGTGTCGCCCTCCTGTGCACGGATCTCGAGCAGCACACCGGCGATCGGCGCAGGGACCTCGGTGTCGACCTTGTCGGTGGATACCTCGAACAGTGGTTCATCGGCAGCAACGGTGTCACCGACCTGTTTGAACCAACGCGTGATGGTGCCCTCGGTGACGGTCTCGCCAAGTTGGGGCAGTGTGATGTCAGCCATGATTTCCTCTCCAGATCGGAACGATCGGGCGTGCGACTCAGCTATTGAGGCTACGTCCGG
>WLMZ01000055.1 GCA_009726095.1 Actinomycetota bacterium | reverse complement strand
GTTGGCCTCCACCGACACGCGCATGTGCGTGGTGGTGTAGTCGTGGGTGGGGTGTGAACTCTTCGAGCGATAGTGGTGCAGTAGCGCCGTCATTGCTGCGTTCTCGGTGAGCACGTCGGCCTCGATGGTGTGCACGCCAACATGATGGGCGGTCACCAGTAAGACCTCGAACAGCAGGTGTCCGAGACCGTGATGCTGGAACTCGTCGATCACCGTCATCGCGAACTCTGATGTGCCGGGTGCGCCGGGGACCGCGATCAGGCGGGCCACACCGACTGCGGCATCGAACCAGGAGTCCGGGGTGCTGTCCATCACCGATGCATCGAGCGCGATCACCGCGAAGTGGCGGGGCGGGTCGATGGACAGCAGCGACTTCATCACCGAGTCGGGCATACGCGGCATGGCGCTGAAGAACCGCATGCGCCGCGATTCGGCACTGAGCCGCTTGAAGCCGCTGGCCAGCAGCTCGCCATCCATGGGCGTGGCCCAGCGCAACATCACGTCGGTGTCGCCGAGGGTGACTTTGATCATGCCTACAGCTCCCCGGTTGCCTCTGCGGTCAGTGACCACAGCGCGACGGGTTCGCGGAAGCCCTTCAACTGACGCCGGCCGGCCGGCTGGAAGTGTCGTTCATCGGCGCGTCCCACGACCTCGCCATCAACGAGCACCTCGCCCGGCACCGCAATATCGGCCAGCCGCGAGGCGCGGTTGACGGTTTCGCCGTAGAGATCGCCGCCGTGCGCGATGACCGATCCGTATGCCAGGCCACCACGGGCGTTCGGGGCGTTGTCAGCACCTACTTCGGCGAGCAGGCCAAGCGCGATCACGCAGGCCGCCTCGGCATCGACCGCGGTGAACATGACCTCGTCGCCGATCAGCTTGACCACGCGCCCACCGTGATCGGCGACGAGATCGCAGGCCCTGGCCTCGAACGTGAGCACCAGATCCAGCACCTCTCCGGGCGAGAGTTGCTCGGTCTGCGACGTGAAGCCGGTGAGGTCGACGAAACCAATCGCCAACGGAATGGTGCTGTAGTCCGTGGAATCACCGCGGGCGCGTCGGGTGGCCTGGAGCGACTGCTCGAGGTGGGCCCGGAACATGGGCTCGAACACAGCGATCGCTGATTCCACCATAAGGACAGCATCGTGGATCTTGTGAGCGAGTTCCAGTTCGCCCGTGGCTGGCTCGGACACCAACGGCGCCTCGACATCGAGCAGGAACATCTCGCCCGCCGCGTCGGCGATGCGCCGCAGCGAGGTGCCGAGCACGCGTGAAAAATGGAGGAGTTCGTCTCTGCTGAAGATGGCCGCGGCGTTGTTGAAGCCGCGGAACATCTCGATGTCACCTGGAGTGAACGCGACCTCATCCGGATCGACTGGCGCAAAGCCGCTGGCCCGACGAATGTCGTTCAGCGACTCAACCGTGGTGCCGATGATCGTCGCGATCTCACGCAGGCTCCTGCGCGGTCCGGGGCGCAATGCCATGTCGCCGGGAAGCGAACGGAGTGCGCCCGACGCCTTGGCTGCCACCATCTGATCGATCGAGATGCCGAGCGACGAGATCCAGCGGAGCAACTCCAGTCGCTCTGCGGAGTTCGGCGACGATGGGTCGTAGAGGTCGGCTGCGATCCATGCCTCGGTGGGATCTGCGGCCGTCGTCATCGCTGTCAGCCTAGTTGGCCCCGAATGCACGACTGCCGACCCACCAGATGGTGAGTCGGCAGTCGCATGTCCACGAAACCGTGGAATGAGGTGGTGCGTGGTGATCAGTTCTCGAACGAGGTGATCGTGTCACCAATCTCGGTGAACGTGGCACTGGCATGGTTCCACTGCAAGATGGTGAGCGACTGGAACGAGTAGGGATCCTTCTCGCCGTCCATCTTGTACTCCACACCGGGCCGCGCCATCGTCGGGGTGTAGGTCATGTTGCGGGCGGCTTCGATGATCGATTGCCGGCTCAACGTGCCCGAATCCTGCGCGTGCTTCAAGATGGCCACGGTGACCTCGGCGACGGTCCAACCGGTTTCGGTGGTACCGACGTCACCAGCGAGGCCGGCCGCCTTGTACGCAGCGAGGAAGTTGCTGATGCCGGGGTTCGAGGCGTTCTTCGGGTCAGCGCCGTCGAGCAGGTTGCCCGAGGTGTAGACGCCGTCTCCGGCGTCACCGGCAAGGGTGTCGACGAACAGCTTCGATGCGCAGGTGTTGGTGACGAACACCTTTGGTGCCCAGCCGGTATTGGCGGCCTTTGCGTTCTGTAGTTCCTTCAAGAACGCAGGGCACTGCAGGCCGAGCGGAATAGCCATGATGGCCATTGGCTGCTTGGCGGCGATGCTGCCGACCTGGTTGGTGGGCGGGTTCTCGTCGGTGCCCTCGATGGTCTGTTCGTCGACCACCTTCAGCCCCAGCTTCTCTGCAGCGGGTTTGAACGCATCGGCGTAGATCTTGCCGAACTCGGTGTTGATGTAGAACAACCCCACCGTGCCGCCTTCGCCAATGAGCTCCTTGAGCTTGGTGGCGTACATCTGTGCCTCGAGGTTGTACGGCACCAGAGCGCCCGTGAGCCACGGGTACTTGGCGACGTCGTCACCCCACGCGGGGTTGCCGGTGAGGGCCGCCAACTGCGGGATGCACTCCTCGTTCAGCGTGTCGCGCACGGCCAGGTTGTTGGGCGTGCCGATGATGCCGGAGAAGATGTTGACCTTGGCATCGATGAGCGAGGAGACCACGCCGGGTGTCTGGGTGGCGTCGTATTGATCGTCGCGGATGTCGGCTTTCAGGTTGACGCCGGGCAGGACCTTGTTCTCGTTGGCGTACTTCAGGTAGAGCTCGAAGCCGTCCTTCACCGGAGCGAATGCCACGGCCGGGCTGCCAGACAGCGGCATCGCCGAACCAATGGTGAGCTCGCCGGTGATGGCTGCCTTGGCGGCTTCGGGATCGGAGCAGTTGTCGAGCGACACCTTCCACGCGCTGGCGGCGGTGGTGTCGGTGGGTCCAGTGGTACCGGGGGTGGATGTGCTGGCTGAGGTTGCCGGCGAGCTGCCCGGCGTGGTGCCGGTATCGCTCTTGCTGGCGCTGCTGCAGCTCGCCACCACCAAGGTGGCGGCGGTGGCCAGGGCGGCAAGGTGTTTGCCTCGAAGAATCATGTCAATCTCCCGTTCGCTTGCTATTCGACCTCGCCAGCGGGGGCTGGTGAAGCGTGTGCAGTGGGGTCCGATGCCTTCGGTGCGGGTCGCAGCGGGGGCGGGACCACAACCGCGAGCTTACGCCCTTGTGCCTTCACGAACCCCACCAACCCGAGCGGCGCGATGAACACGAACACGATCACGAGCACACCCAGCAGGAACGAGGCGACGGGTCCCTTGCTGAGCGGACCGGGCAGGAAGTCCCATTTCGGCGCGTTGGTCTTCAGCAGGTCGTCGGCGAAGAAGTACGTGAAGGCGCCCACGACCGGACCAGCGAGGGTGGCAGCCCCGCCGAGGAAGAGTGCGAGCAGGTACTTGATCGACGTCAGGATGCTGAAGCTGTTCTCGTCGAGGGTGGCCAACTGTGCAGCGGCCAACCACCCGGCAACGCCGGCAAGCGCGGCCGAGATGCCGAACGTGACGGTCTTGGTGAAGGGCAGGTTCACGCCCATCACGGCGGCCGCCGTTTCGTTGTCGCGCACAGCCACCAGCGATCGGCCGATGCGGCTCTTGCGCAGGTTGCGCACAATCGCGTACGTGATGACGAGCAGCACGAGGGACAACCAGAACAAGAACAGGGCACGATCAACGCGGTTGTTGGCGAGCCCGGTCCAGGTGGGGGGGCGCAACCGCATACCCTTCAGCGTGGACGCCTTCACGGTCTGTTGCAGGAACTTGCGCGCAACGGTGGGCCACACGAAGGCGACAGCAAGGGTGACCAGGGCGAGGTACGGACCCTTGAGTCGCAGCGCCGGGAGTCCGAGCAGGAGCCCGAGCGCGAAGCACAGCACGCAGGCAACGCCCAACGACACCCATGGGTTCCAGTGCCACGCATTCACCGAATAGCCGGCCGTGAACGCGGCCAGACCGGCGAAGGTGGAATGACCGAGCGAGATCTGGCCGTTGAAACCCAGCAACAGGTTGAGCGACACGGCAGCGATGGCCAGCGTGCATGCCTCGGTGATCTTGCCGAGCGTGGACGGCGCCGCGTTGGATGCGAAGTACACGGCGATGGCGGCCAGGGCGGACACGCCGACGACACGCAGCGCCCAGTGCAACGGGCTGGATTCACGGATCTTGATCGGCATGGTCATACTCGCTCCACTCGGGTGCTGCCGAACAACCCCGACGGCTTCACCAGCAGCACCACCAGAATGATCACGAAGGCAACGGCGATGGCCGTATCGGCGCCGATGTAGGTGCTGCCCCACCAATCGTTGGGATAGTTGGTGACAAGGCTCTCGACCACCCCCAGCGACAGGCCGCCGACGACCGCTCCGATGGGGCTGTCGAGCCCGCCCAACGTGGCCGCGGCAGAGGCGAGCAGGAACACCCCGAACATCGTGCCCAGGCTGACATTCGCGTTGATGCCGGCGACCAGGCAGCCGCCGATGGTGCCGATGGCGGCCGACAGCGCCCAGCTGAGCATGAGCACCTTGTTGGTCGGGACCCCGGCAAGCTTGGCCGAATCAGCGTTATTGGCGACCATCCGCATGGCCAGGCCGATCTTGGTCTTCTGGAACAACACGAACAGCAACACGGTGATGATCACGACCGTGACGAGCACCCCGATGTTCTCGTAGCGCCAGATCACCCCACCGGGAAGACGAAAGAAGTCACTGGGTGCGTCGGGGAACAGCGTGCCGAAGGGCAGCCCGGTGGCGGCGCCTTTGAACAGCAGCCCGGACAGCGAGTTGAACGCCTGGAACAACCCAATGGTGATGACCACGACAGCAAACGGCGACTTCTTCGCAGCCGGGCGGATGAGGCTGTATTCGATCAGGCCGCCGCCGACGAATGCGCCGAGCGCGGCCAGCAGGATGGAGATCCACAACGGGAACCCGTGATCGTTGATCCACCATGCCCCGAAGGTGGCGAACAGGGCCATCTCGCCCTGCGCGAAGTTGAGGTGACCGGTGCCGCGATAGATGACCACGAGCCCGAGCGCGATGAGCGAATAGATCGACCCGCGGGCGAGGCCGTTCAGGATGTACTGCAGCAAGTGTCCCATGCGACTCTCTCAATACCCCAGGTATGCCGTGCGGACGGCGTCGTTGTTGGAGATCTCCTGTGCAGTACCGGAGGCCACGATGGAGCCGGTCTCGAGCACGAACACGCTGTGCGCGATGCGCAGCGCGAGGTTGGCGTTCTGCTCGACGATCAGGATCGACAGACCCTGCTCGGTGTTGAGGCGCTTGAGCACGTCGAACAGTTCCTGCGTGATGATGGGCGCCAGTCCCAGACTCGGTTCATCGCAGAGCAACAGCTTCGGCCGGCTCATCAAGGCGCGGGCGATCGCAAGCATCTGCTGCTCGCCGCCGGACAGCCCGCCGGCCTTTTGTGAGCGACGCTCGCGCAGGCGTGGGAACACCCCGAACCATTCCTCGAGGTCGGCCTCGATGCCGCTGCCCTTGCGCACATAGGCGCCGGCGCGGAGGTTCTCTTCTACCGTGAGGTCGGTGAAGGTGCCGCGGCCCTGTGGCACCTGTGCGATGCCCATACGCACGATCTCGTCGGGTGCTCGTCTGGTCAGGGCTTCGCCGCGGAACGTTATGGTTCCCTTGCGATTGATCATGCCCGAGATGGCGCGCATGGTCGTGGTCTTGCCGGCTCCGTTGGCGCCGAGCATGACGGCAACCTCACCCTCAGCCACGGTGATGTCGAGCCCAGTGAGCACCTGCACGGCGCCGTAGCCGGCGACGAGGTCGCGTACCTCGAGCAGGGGTGCACGCTCGGGCGTCATGGCGTGGTCCCGAGATAGGCGGCAATGACGCGCTCGTTGCTTTGCACCAGCGCAGGTGGTCCCTCGGCGATCTTGGAACCGAACTCCATCGCGACCACCGTGTCGGAGATACCCATCACCATGGCCATGTGGTGCTCGACGAGCAGGACCGCCAGCTTGAACTCGTCCCGAATGCTCCGAATGGTCTCGCTGAGCTCGTCGACCTCGCTGTGGGTCAGGCCCGAGGCTGGTTCGTCCATGAGGAGGAATGCTGGCCGGGCAGCCAGAGCCCGGGCGATTTCCAGCCGCTTCAGGGTGCCGAAGGGCAGCCCGGCGGCGGGATGGAACGCGAGGTGGTCGAGCCGCAGGCTGCGCAGCAGATCGCCGGCCTCGTCGCGCAGGGCGCGCTCGGCGCGACCGGTGCGAATGCGCAGAGTGCAGCGGGCGAACCCTGCGGTCCCGGTGCTGTGTCCGCCGACCATCACGTTCTCGAGCAGTGTCATGGTGGGGAACAGCGCCAGATTCTGAAAGGTTCGGGCGATACCCAGCCGGGCAATACTGTGTGCCGGCACCTGCAGCAGGTCGTGTCCCCGGAAGCTCACCCGGCCCGACGTTGCCTGATAGATGCGGCTGATCACGTTGAACATGGTGGTCTTGCCGGCACCGTTGGGGCCGATGAGGCCACAGATCTGTCCTTCTTCGATACTGAAGGACAGCCCATTCAGCGCGACGATGCCGCCAAAACTCACCGAGACGTCCTGGACATCAAGCATTGCCATCCGACGCGAACCTCCGAAGTCATCCAGAGGCTAGTTCACTCCCCGTGCACCGCAAATCGGGATCAGGCTGCAGCGGCGCTCCGTGCCGCTGCAGCATCCAGACAAGCGCTCGAGTGGCTGGCCTCCACGGCCTGTACCTCGTCCACCGGTGACAACTGCTCGCCGCGGCGCCACGCATCGAGGTACTTCGGCGGCCAGACCTCACCACGGCGTACCTGCCACTCCTTGGTGGGGCACGGCCATGAGATGCCCACGTGTGTATGGCATGCCGAGAGCCGGGCGTCGCCGGTCTGGCCCATGACACCGAGCGCGTCGCCGGGAGCGACGTTTGCGCCAACCGTGGTGGACACCGAAGCGAGATGGGCGAAGTAGTAGCGCACGCCGTCGCCGCCGATCATCGTTACGTACTTGCCGCCGCGCGTCGCCGGGTCGTTCACCTTCGGTTCCCACAGGTCGACCGTGCGGATCTCGGTGACCGTGCCCGATGTCGGTGCCACCACGCCGGCGCGGCACCCGAATACATCGATGGCCGGATAGTCGTGGTGGGTGGTGCCGTAGCTGACGTTGCGGCCAACGAAGGGAAACACATAGGTGGACACAACCGCAGCCGTGGCGACCGGCACCGTGGTCGGTGACACCGTGGTGGGTGGAACCGTGGTGGGTGGAACCGTGGTGGGTGGAACCGTGGTGGGTGGAACCGTGGTGGGTGACACCGTGGTGGAAGTCGGCGGGGTCGTCGTAGCCGTCACTGCCGACGCAGCCAAGGTGTTGGCGGCCCCGGTGGTGCCAACGGATGGTGATTGGCTGGCGCAGCCCGCTGCAGCGCACAGCGCCGCAAGCATCCACCGCATCGGGCTCATTGGGCGAGTTCGGCGCGAAGCACTTCGAGTTCGGCAGCGATGGCGTCTCGGGCCTTGTCGCGCAGCGCCCAGATGTCCTTCGATGTCATCCCGGTGACCTCGATGGGTTCGAGCACGCGTACCTCGGCAGTGCTGACACCGAGACGCCAGTCGTGGGGCCGCAGTGCGCTGTGGCATCCGCTCACGGCGACCGGGAGAATGGGGACGCCCGTCTCGATGGCCAGCCGGAACGCACCGTTTTTGAACTTGCCGAGTTCGCCCGTTTTGCTGCGCGTGCCTTCGGGGAAGAACATCACGCTGACCTTCTTGCTCAGCCGGTCGGCGCATTCGCGCATCGCGTCGGTGGCGCTACTCGCCTCGCCGCGGGTCAGGCGGATGTCATCCGCCAACGACATCTCCCAGCCCATCACCGGGATCTTGAAGTTCTCGACCTTGCTCAACCACTTCATCTCGAACGGCAGATGGCTGATCAACAAGATGTCGACGAACGACTCGTGGTTCGAGACCACGATGTAGGGGCGGCGGGGATTCTCGGGGATCTTGCCGCTCACCCGGAAACTCCACAACGGGTTGAACCAGCCGGCCACCACGGGGAGCTTGCGGAACAGGTAGCCGGTCCAGTAGCGACCCTTGTCGAACGGGGCGGTGACGACGCGCACGATGGCCATCATCGGCAGCCAGATGATCACGCACAGCCCGATCACGAGCCACGCCCACAGCGACAGCACGGTGCGCACGATCGTGCCTCCGAGAAGACGTTCGCGGCGTGATCGTTTGCGTGCGAGTGGCTCAGTCACCTCACCATGCTGCCATGTGTGTGGGTGACATCTGGCCTCAGGTGGGCGGGTCGTGACGTGGGTGCCTACCGTAGGGAGATGGACCTCCCGTCGAAACGCGTCGCTGACATCGTCGACACGCTCATCGAATTGCCCGTGATCACCAGCTACACGCGGCTCGGGCCAGCAGTGCGCCGCCGCCTCGACCATTGGGTGCCGCTCGCCAGCTACGACCTCACTGGCCGGGTCATCGTGCTCACCGGTGCCACATCGGGCCTGGGTCTAGCTGCCGCCCGCGAGTTCGCCGGTCGTGGCGCATCGCTGGTGGTGGTCGGCCGCGATCGCGACAAGACCCAGCGGGTACGTGACGAACTCGCCGCCGGTAGCGGGAACGACAACGTCGACCTGGCCCTCGCCGACATGGGCAACCTCGCTCAGGTGCGAGCCCTCGGTGCCGACCTGCTGTCACGGTTTGCGCGGATCGATGTGTTGATCCACAATGCCGGGGCGTTGTCCGACACGTACTCGCTCAGCCCCGAAGGCATCGAGACAACCGTGGCCAGCCAGGTGGTGGGGCCGTTCGTCCTGACCACGTTGTTGCTCGACCGGCTCGCTGGCAGCGCGCCGAGCCGGGTGATCACGATGGCGTCGGGCGGCATGTACAGCCAGCCACTGTGCGTTTCGAATCTGGAGATGGGCGAGCCGGAATACAAGGGTGCCACCGCCTACGCGCGGGCCAAGCGCGCGCAGGTCACGCTCAACGAGATGTGGGCGCTGCGCCACGCCGGTGGTGGCGTTCGCTTCCACGCGATGCACCCGGGTTGGGCCGACACGCCCGGTGTGCAGGAGTCGTTGCCCACTTTCCAGCGGGTGATGGGGCCGCTGCTGCGGACCCCGCTCGAGGGCGCTGACACGTTGGTGTGGTTGGCAGCCGATGATGGTCTGCCGCTGAGCACGAACGGTGCCTTCTGGCTCGACCGGCGCCGGCGCAGCCTGCACCTGCTGCCTTCCACCCGCCGGTCGGATACACCCGAACAGCGCTCCCGGCTGTGGGATCACGTCGCCGAACTCGCCGCCCGGTAGCACGCTGCGCTCCGACCCCGCCCCGATCGTTTGTTCGAACTGGCAGTAGATCCGCGCCCTGCAGGGAGCGTTCTTACTGTCACAAGCTCAGCGTTTGCCGAACTCGGCGCGCTTGTGTACTCGAGCGAAGATGGTTTTCAGGTAGGCACCCTCGGGGAAGCCGATCGGGTGATCAGGGGCGTGGGTACTGCGCAGGATCTCGCTGATGCGGTGGCGACTGGAGTCGGCGCCCAGATGAACAGCGGCGAAGAACTCGTCAGCCGGGATACGGCTGCTGCATGAGGACTGCACCAACAGGCCGCCTTCCTCGGTGAGGTCGAGCGCCATCTTGGTCAGACGCTTGTAGGCGTGCAGCGCACGTTCTACATCGCTGTTCTTGTGGGCGAACGATGGAGGGTCCACGACCACAATGTCGAAACGCCGGTGCTGTTTGGCCAGGGCCTGCATCAGCTCGAAGGCATCTCCTGTATGTGTGGTGTGCTCGCACTTGGCCACATTGGGGATGGCGATGTTGTGCTGCATGTTGCGCGCAGCGGTTTCCAGCGACGCAGCGCTGATATCGATGCTGTGCACCGCTCGGGCACCGCCGGCGGCTGCATAGACCGAGAAGCCGCCGGTGCATGCGAACACATCGAGCACCTTGGCGTCGCGGGCCAGGCCGCGCACCTTGGCGCGGTTGTCGCGCTGGTCCAGGAAGTGGCCGGTCTTTTGGCCGTGCACGACGTCGGCTTCGAACGTGAGGCCGTTCTCGCGGAACAGCACGGGCGCAGTCGGTGCCTGGCCCACCAAGGCGGTGCCCTCGCGTAAGCCGAACAGGTCCTGCCCGGCCACGTCGCGGCTGAAACGCACCACGATGGTGTCGGGCTCGAGACGTTGCTGCAGCAGCGGTACGAGTGTGGCGAGATAGGGCAGCCAGGCCGTGGTGTACAGCTTCAGCACCAGAGTGCGCGCGTAGCGGTCCACCACCAGACCGGGCAGGTCATCGTTCTCGCCGTGAATGACGCGGTAGCCGTTGGTGTCGCCGCGTGCGGTCACCAGCTTGCGGCGCTCGATCGCTGCGTCGATGCGCTGGGCCCAGAACGCTTCGTCGATGGCCACCGGCTTGCCGTGATGCAACACCCGGATGCGGATTGGCGAGGTCGGGTCGTACAGGCCGATTGCCACGAACTGACGATCGTTGTCGAATACCACGGCCAACTCGCCCGTGATGCCCTCGTGGTTCACCGACACGATGGAACGATCGAACAACCAGGGGTGGCCGCCGTAGATCTGGCGGATTGCGTCCTTGGTCACGCGCACCGCGAGCCGGCGGGTGGATGGCTGCGGTACCTGGTCGAGCGGGTTCATGTTGCATGCATCATGCCTGAACATCGGGCCACTGCGCGCTGGGGCGGCCCAAGAACCTCCGTTCGCCGCCCAGGTTGGTCGAAGAAGTGCAGGAGCATGTCCGACTATCATCAGCGGGTACTGATTCGTCAGTTCGGATTCGTCAGTTCGGATTCGTCACCGCTGTTCGCAGTAAGAAGGAGCCTCCTCATGGCACACACAGTTCAGGGCGTCATCGCGCGCGGTAAGGGCCAACCGGTCGAGCTCACCAGCATCGTCGTTCCCGATCCCGGTCCGGGCGAGGCCCTGGTGCAGGTGCAGGCCTGCGGCGTGTGCCACACCGATCTGCACTACCGCGAGGGCGGCATCAACAACGACTTCCCGTTCCTGCTCGGTCATGAGGCTGCTGGCATCGTCGAGGCCGTCGGCCCCGACGTGAGCAACGTGAAGCCCGGCGATTTCGTGGTGCTGAACTGGCGCGCCGTGTGCGGCAACTGCCGTTCGTGCCTGCGTGGCAAGCCGCAACTCTGTTTCAACACGTTCAATGCCACCCAGAAGATGACCCTGGTGGATGGCACGCCGTTGTCGGCGGCGCTCGGGATTGGCGCCTTTGCCGAGAAGACCCTGGTGTCCGCCGGGCAGTGCACGCCGGTGAACCCTGCTGCATCACCGGCGGTTGCCGGCCTGCTCGGCTGTGGCGTGATGGCCGGCATCGGCGCCTCCATGCTCACGGGCGAGGTGCAGCGCGGCTACAGCGTTGCGGTGTTCGGGTGCGGCGGTGTGGGCAATGCGGCCATTGCCGGAGCCCGTCTCTCGGGTGCCACGACGATCATCGCCGTCGACCTCGACGACCGCAAGCTGGAATGGGCCCGCCAGTTCGGCGCCACCCACACAGTGAACGCGAAGACCACCGAGCCCGTGGCCGCCATCCAGGCCGCCACCAACGGCAACGGTGCCGACGTGTGCATCGAGGCCGTCGGTCATCCAGAGGTGCTCCGCCAGGCGTTCTATGCCCGTGACCTCGCCGGCACCGTCGTGCAGGTGGGCGTGCCCACGCCCGACATGATCATGCCGAACATCCCGATGATCGACTTCTTCGGTCGTGGTGGCGCAATGAAGCCGAGCTGGTACGGCGACTGCCTGCCCAGCCGCGACTTCCCGTTGCTGGTCGATCTCCACCTGCAGGGTCGCCTGCCGCTGGAGGACTTCGTCACCGAGACCATCGGCCTCGGCGACGTGGAGGAGGCCTTCCACCGCATGGAGCGCGGCGAGGTGCTGCGCAGCGTGGTGTTGCTGTGATCGAACTCGTCACCACGTCGGGCGTCTTCGCCCTCGACGGCGGCGAGTGGGAGGTCACCAACAACATCTGGTTGGTGGGCAACGACAAAGAGGTCATCATCATCGATGCCGCCCACGACGCTGCCCCCATTGTGCAGGCCGTCAACGGGCGCCGGGTGGCGGCGATCGCGTTGACCCACGGGCACAACGACCACATCAATGCAGCCGTTGCATTGCAGGACGCCGTCGATGCTCCCATCTTGTTGCACCCCGATGATCTCATGTTGTGGCACGTGATCTACCCCGACCGTGACCCCGATGGGTCCTTGGCCGATGGCGGGCTCCTACGCGCCGGTGGTGCCGAGCTCGGTGTGCTGCACACGCCGGGGCATTCGCCCGGCGGTTGTTGTTTTCACATCATCGGCGGTCAGGCCGATGGTGGCGATGCGGTGTTCAGCGGCGACACGTTGTTCTGCGGCGGCCCCGGTGCCACGGGGCGCAGCTTCAGCGACTACGACACCATCGTGGCCTCCATCCGCCAGCGTCTCTTCGCTCTGCCGGCGAGCACCATCGTGCACACCGGCCACGGCGACAGCACCACCATCGGAGCCGAGGCCACGGCACTGGGGTAGTAGCCCGGTTCACTACGATGCGGAGATGCCCATCTCCACGCTGCGCGCCGAAGCTCACGACTCTCTTGGCGATGCCATTGCCCTGCGCCGCCAACTGCACCAGTGGCCCGAGATCGGCAACCATCTGCCGATCACACGTGAGGCCGTGCTCGCCTCGCTCGAGGGCCTGCCGCTGGACCTCAACCTGCACACCTCGACATCGGGTATCGGGGCCATGCTCACGGGGGCGAAGCCGGGTCCCACCATCCTGTTGCGCGGCGACATGGATGCCCTCGCGATGCCAGAGGACACCGGTCTCGATTTTTCCTCACGTGTCGATGGTTGCATGCACGCCTGCGGACACGACACCCATACGGCGATGCTGGTGGGTGCGGCCAAGATGCTGGCGTCGCGGCGCAGCGAACTGGCCGGTCGCGTGCTGTTCATGTTCCAGCCCGGCGAGGAGGGCCATGCCGGCGCCCGGTACATGTTGCAGGAGGGCCTGCTCGATGTGGCTCCGCTGGCCGACGGCACCCCGTCGCCGGTGACCGGGGCGTTCGCCCTGCACATTTCCTCGTCGTTGCCGGCGGGAATGGTCAGCACCCGCGCCGGGGCATTGATGGCGTCCAGCGATCGGTTGCTCATCACCGTGCACGGTCGCGGCGGCCACGCCAGCGAGCCCTATCGAGCCCTCGACCCCATCCCGATCGCGTGCGAGATCGTGCAGGCCATGCAGATGATGGTCACCCGTCGAATCGACGTGTTCGATCCAACCATCGTCACGGTGGGGCGTATCACGGCGGGCACGACCAACAACGTCATTCCCGAGTCTGCCGAGATCGAGGGCACCATCCGGGCCGTGAGCGAACGCACCCGCACCAAGGTGCACGCTGGCATCACCCGGGTTGCCGAGGGCATCGCCGCCGCCCACGATGCAGCGGTCACGGTGGAGATCATGCTCGGCTACCCCGTGACGAAGAACAACAGCGGTTTCGCTCACTTCGCATCCGGCGTTGCTGGCGAGATCATGGGTGCCGAGAAGGTGTTCCAGATGCCGCACCCCGTGATGGGCGCCGAGGACTTCAGCTACGTGCTCGAAGCGGTGCCCGGATCGATGATGTTCCTCGGCGGCACCCCGGCGGATCGCAATCCCGCAACGGCACCGCCGAACCACAGCAACCGGGTCACGTTCGACGAGAACGCCATGGTGTCGGGCATGGCGCTGTACACCGCTGTGGCGATGCGGCACCTCGGTGACGATTCGTGAGCCTGCACTGATCTGCGCCCCTGGCCCGACAGCGGCACTCTGGGACAGAACCCCATGTACCGGAGCAAATTTGGATCAGCGTTGGATGTCCTCTCACCTCACTCTTACACGCGAATCGTTGAATTGGTGACATGCAATCCATGACGCGTGAGTCGCGTAGCAACCGCGGTCCGGCACGCCCCCTGCGCCGCCCGCGTCCGTCGGCCCTGTTCGGCCGCGACATGTGGCTGGTCATGTGGGCGTTTCTTTTCTGCGTGGTCGGCCTCTGGGCGCGTCACGGCGGTATCAGCTTGCTGAGCAAGGGTTGGCTCGACGGCTGGTTGTCGATCTCGGGCGTCACCGGGCTGCTCGCCTCGGCGTGCGGTCTCATCGGCATCGTGCTCATCGCCCGTCCCCGTACGCTCGAGCGCAATCTCGGCCTGGACAAGATGTTCGTCTGGCACCGTTACCTGGGCGAGGGTATGGCCGTGCTGGTCGGCATACACATCGTGTCGGCCGTGATCGCGGGCACCGCAGACGGAACCGGGTTGTGGGCAGTCATCCGCAACTACACCGGCCGTCAGCCGTACATGGCCATTGCCACTGTTGGCGGCCTGCTGGTCCTGATGGTCACCATCACCTCGTTGAAGTCCATCCGTCGGCAGATGTCCTACGAAACCTGGTACTTCGTACACCTCACCGCGTACGCCGGCCTGGCATTGTCGTTCGGACACGAGATCGTGCTCGGCACCGACTTGGCCGACGACTCGCTGGCGCGCTGGTTCTGGGTGGGCGTCCACGTGCTCGTGCTCGTTGCAGTGCTGTCGGGCCGATGGGGCCGCCTGCTCGTGTCGGTGGTGAGGCCCTTGCGAGTGGTGCAGGTACAGCCGCTCGGCGACGACATCGGCGCCATCCTGCTCGGGGGTTCGGCCATCAACCGTCTCGAGGCCCACGGCGGCCAGTTCTGCATGCTGCGCGTTCTGCGTCCCGGGTTGTGGTGGCAGAGCCACCCGTTCTCGTTGTCGGCAGCGCCCACCACGTCCGGTCTCCGGTTCACCATCAAAGATCGTGGTGATGCCAGCAGCCTGATCAACAAGCTGCGCATCGGCACGCGGGTCGCGGTGGAGGGACCGTACGGCGTGGCCACGCCCGAGGTGGCCGTTGGCTCGAAGGTGTTGTGCATCGTCGGCGGCGTCGGAGTGGCGCCGGCCAGGGCGATGCTCGAACTGCTCACCCCCGATCAGCAGCCCATCGTGCTCTACCGGGCCCGTTCAAAGGGCGACCTCGTGCACCTCGACGAGATGCAGGACATTGCCAAGCGGGTCGATGGCGAGGTACTCACGCTCGTGGGACCCTCGATCTCGCTGGCCGTCAAAGATCCCTTCAGCGGCCCCTCGCTGAAACGGGCGGTACCCGATATTGCCCAGCGCACGGTGTTCGTGTGCGGTCCCGACTCGCTCGTGCATGCGGCACGCAAGGGTCTGAAGGCGGCCGGTGTGCCCTCAGAGAACGTTCACTTCGAAATGGTGTGGTGGTAGATCATGAGCTCCAAACGTCCCCCCGTGTCCCTGGCCCGCCGGGTCTGGCCAGCCGTTGCCGTTGCCGGTGCCTCGGCAGCGTTCGTCACTGCGCTCGACCGACCGACACAGTTCATCTCCGACACGGTGTCGCTCACCGGTTCGCAGGATTCGGCAGTGCCAGCGACCTTGCTGCCCGCAGTCGACCCGACCACCACGGTGGCCGGTCAGCCCGTGAACCCCGTGGCCGTCACCACCATCCCGCCGATCCCGGTGTCGGTGCCGGCGCCCAAGACCACCACCAAGGCCGCCACCACCCCGGCGCCCGCCCCTGCGGCGGGCGCAGGCGCCTGCACGGGACAAGCCATCAACGGGCCCGTGGTCCAGACCCGCTGGGGCCCGGTGCAGGTGCAGGCACAGTTGACCGCGGCACACCGGGTGTGCAACGTGATCGCGCTGCAGACGCCCAACAGCCACAACCGTTCGGTGCAGATCAACAACTACGCCAAGCCGATCCTGCACAAGCGCGCCATCGCCGCAGGCAGCGCTCAGTTCAACGGCGTGTCCGGGGCCACCATCACGTCGCGTGGCTATCAGGCATCGTTGCAGTACGTCATCGACCATGCCTGATCTTGTCGCCCCGGTCCGTCGGAGCACGACGGTGATGGGCACTGTTGCAAGCATCCATGTCTACGACCGTGTCGAGCCAGTTGCGATCGACGCCGCCATCGATGACGCGCTCGGGGAACTCGAGCGACTCGAGCAGATGTTCAGTACCTTCCGGCGCACCAGCGAGATCAGCCGGATCAACCATGGTGAACTGAACCTGCTCGATGCTTGCGCCGAGGTCATCGAGGTGCTCGATGCGTGCACCTGGTTGGAGCACGCCAGCAACGGCGCATTCTCGGTGCGGCGCGACGATGGAACCATCGACCCGGCCGGTTTCGTGAAGGGTTGGGCCGCTGAGCGCGGTGCGGCCCGTCTGGCCGCACGCGGTCTGTGCAACTTCATGTTCTCCGTCGGTGGCGACCTGATGGTGCTCGGCCAACCCGCTGCCAACGAACGCTGGCATGTGGCCATTGCTGATCCGCTGCATCCCGGCGCCGTCGCGCAATCCGTGGAGATCGTCGATGGGGCAGTTGCCACTTCCGGCACGGCCGAGCGCGGTCATCACATCCGCATGGCCCGTGGCGCCGGGGACGGTGCTGAGTCGTCTGCGCTGGCGTCGTTCACGGTGCTGGGCCCCAGCCTGACGTGGGCCGACGCCTTCGCCACCGCCGCATTCGTCATGGGCCACGACGGCCTTGGCTGGCTCGAGCAGTTCCAGGGGTATCAGGGCATCGCCATCGATCTCGAGGGTGCTGTCTCCACCACGGGCGGATTCGCAGACGCCGCGGTCTGATTGCCCGGGACCCCTTGCCGGCCTACTCGATCGACAGCGAGTTCAGCGTGAGTTCGGGCTCGTCGGAGAGCAGGCGCTGCAGGCGATAGATGTTCTCGAACAGCGCCACCAACGAACCGTCGGCACGCTGCAGAATACGAATGCCGCCGATCTGGCGAAGACGATCGGCGCTGGCCTCGTCGGTGCCGCGGATGGCGTTGTAGGGCGAACCGGTCAACTCGACTGGCGCATTGAACTCGCTCTCGAGGCGGTGCGCGAACACCTCGAACTGCAGTTGCCCCACCGCAGCAAGCACCAGCGCAGCGTCACCCATGTCGGGGTCGCGCAGTACTTGCACAACGCCCTCTTCCTCGAGCACCTCGATGCCGCGACGGAACTGCTTCACGCGACTGGTGTCTTTCGGGCGGGCGTTGGTGAACAGTTCGGGGGCGAACCGGGGAATGCCGGGGAACGTGACCGGGACGTCCTCGTACAACGTGTCGCCCAACTGGAGACCGTTCGCGTTGACCAGGCCCACGACATCGCCGGGGTAGGCCTCATCCACGGTGCTGCGCTCGGCGCCGAACACGGTGGACGCGTACTTGGTGGCGAAGGGCTTACCGGTACGCGACACCGTCATGGTCATGCCGCGGTCGAACCGACCGCTGCAGATGCGCACGAACGCAATGCGGTCACGGTGTGAGCGGTCCATGTTGGCCTGCACCTTGAACACGAACGCCGAACACGGAGCATCCACAGGGCGGGGGGCACCGTTGACATCGGGCCGAGCCGGCGGTGCGGGCACCAGTTCCACCACGGCGTCGAGCAGGGCGCGCACACCGAAATCGGTGAGGGCCGATCCGACGAACAGCGGGGTGGACTCACCCGCCAGGAACGATGGCATGTCGAGGTTGGCGCCAACCGCGTCGAGCAACCCGCACCCATCGATGGCCCGCTGCCACAGCACGCCTTCTTCTTCTGCTGCCTGCTCGAACGACATCTCCTCCTCGGGAGCGATCTTCGAGCCGCGGGCCATGCGGGTGAAACGGGTGAACACACGGCGCCGGCGATCGATCACGCCGCGGAAGTCATTGGCATCGCCAACCGGCCACGTGATGGGCGTGGGGCGAAGGTTGATCTTGGTCTCGATCTCATCGAGCAGTTCCAGCGGGTCAAGCCCGGGGCGGTCGAACTTGTTGAGAAAGGTGATCACGGGCAGCTTGCGCGCCCGGCAGACCTCGAACAGCTTGAGCGTCTGTGGTTCGATGCCCTTCGCCGAGTCGAGCACCATGACGACAGCGTCAACCGCAGCGAGCACGCGGTAGGTGTCTTCGCTGAAGTCGCGGTGACCGGGCGTGTCGAGCAGGTTGATCATGCAGCCGCTGTACTCGAACTGCATCACGGCCGAGGTGATGGAGATACCGCGCTTTTGCTCGAGCTCCATCCAGTCGCTGGTGGCGCTGCGGTTCGAGCCCTTGGCCTTTACCGAGCCGGCCTCCACGACAGCACCCGCGTACAGCAGGAACTTCTCGGTGAGGGTGGTCTTGCCGGCGTCTGGGTGGCTGATGATGGCAAACGTACGACGCCGTTTTGCTTCGTCTTCTGGTCGTAGGTTGCTCACATGATCTCCGGTCGCCCAACGCTATCGCCGTGAGGGGCGGCTGCTTCAGCGACCGTGACGAACGACGGTGACGATCTCGTGGGGCTCATCCACGATCCAGCGCGCCCCGGCTGCTTGCAGCTCGCCGTCGACTGCGTAGCCCCACGTCACCCCGACACAGTCCAGGCCGTGCTCGGCCGAGCCCTCGATGTCGTGGTGACGGTCGCCCACCATGACCGGCCTGCTCGGCCCGAGTTGCTCGAGCACGTAGCCGACCACGGCCGACTTCGTGGCGCGGGTCAGGTCGAACGTTGCTCCCCCGATGACCTCGAAACGCTCGGTGAAGCCGAAGAACTCCAGGATCCGCCGGGCGGTGAGCTCGGGCTTCGAGGTAGCGATGGCCAGGCGGTAGCCGTGCCCGGCGAGCGAATCGAGTACCTGTTCAATCCCTGGATATACGAAGTTGGCGAAGGCGCCGATCTCCCAGTAGTGGGCGCGATACGCAGTCATCAGCTCAGTGATCTGCTCGACGGTGAACCCCTCTTCGAGGAAGGCCGTCTGCAGTGGCGGACCGATGAAACGCACCAGGTCGTCTGGTGGGGTGAACCCGGTCTCGGCGAAGGCGTGACCGAGCGAGGCCAGAATGCCGGGGGCCGAGTCGGAGAGCGTGCCGTCGAGATCGAAGATGACGGTGTCGAAAGATGTGTTCTGGTTCATTTCAGCAACAGGACCTGCAGTCGCTTGGACACGATCCACGATCCTCCTGTTGCCATCGTAAGGAGCAAAGCAACGTGTCCAACCACCCCCCACGATCCTGAGCCGTCGTTGGTGGCGCAGATCTGGAGCGTTCCGGTTACGTGGTTGCGTCGATCTGCGGACATGGCCCTTCGTTGCTACCTGGCCCATAGTCTGGAGGATCATGAATATCCGCCCCCTGCACCTCGACGACTTGCCCACCGTGGTGCAACTCAACAACGCTGCGGTGCCTGCCGTCAGCGAGGCCGATCTGGCCAGGATGCAGATGCTGGTGGAGCAGTCGCACCTTTCACTGGTGGCCGAGCAAGACGGTGACGTGGTCGGTTTCTGCATCAACTTTGGTCCCGGCGCCGACTACGGCAGCGTGAACTACGTGTGGTTCTGTGAGCGCTATGACGAGTTCGTCTACCTTGACCGCATCGCCGTGGCCGAGAGCGCTCGCAACCTGGGTATCGGTGCGGCGTTGTATGCAGCCGTCGAACAGCACATCGTCGGCACGCCGTGGTTGTTGTGCGAGGTCAACCTGCGGCCGCGCAACGATGGTTCGCTGCGCTTCCATGACCGCATTGGTTTCGTCGAGGTCGGCCAGCAGGAAACCAACTACGGCATCCTGGTGAGCATGCTCGCCAAAGACCTGCGCTGATCCCTACTTCGCCGAGTGAGTGCGGCGGTCGCGTAGGAACGGAAAGCGCTCGCGGGTTTCGGCGACGTGCGCGGCACTGATGTCGGCGAGCAGGATGGACTCGGTACGAGCGGCCGTGGCGAGCAGTTCTCCGAGTGGATCGATGATGCGGCTGTCGCCGCTGTAGGTCAGCCCGCCGCCCTGTCCGACCCGGTTGCAGCCAACGACATACGCCTGGTTCTCGATGGCACGGGCCTGCAGCAGTGATTGCCAGTGGACGCGGCGCGCCTCTGGCCAATTGGCCGGCACCAGATACAGGTCGGTTTGTGTGGCGAGCTGCCAGAACTCATCGGCGAAGCGCAGGTCGTAGCACACCAGCGGGCTGACCCGCAGGCCCTCGATGTCGATGGTGAGCAACTCGTCGCCGGCACGGAAGTGCTTGTGCTCGCCCCCGTAGGTGAACGGGTGGATCTTGCGGTAGCGATGCACCACGCCATCGGGGCTGGCGAGCACGAAGCTGTTGAACGGCCGTTGGTCGTCGGCGGTTGCATCGGCGGGAATTTCGGGGCATGTGCCACCCACCCACATTCCGTTGCTGCGCGCCTGATCGACGATGAACTTCGATGACGGACCGCCCTCGGGCTCGCCGATGGGTTGGTCGGTGACGAAGCCGGTGCTGAACGTCTCGGTCAGCAAGGCCAGACGAGCGCCCGATGCAGCGGCACCCTGCAGCAGCGGGGCAATGTGCGCAAAGTTGGCGTCGCGGTCGCCCCACACGATGTCGTGCTGGATCGCGGCCACCCGGACCGTGGTCATGACGCCAGGGTCTTCAGCCGCGAGACGGCTTCGTCGAGCACGTCGAGGCGCTTGCTGAACGCGAACCGCACGAGGTGCCGGCCGCGGCGGGGATCGGTGTAGAACACCTGATTCGGGATGGCCACCACCTTGCACAGCGCAGGGAGCTCGCGGCAAAAGGCCATACCGTCGCCGTCTGGCCGTAGGCCCCGGATATCGACGGTGACGAAGTACGTGCCCTGCGGCCGGAACACTTCGAACCCGGCCTCGACCAGGCCATCACACAGACGGTCTCGTTTGGACTGCAGATCGGTGGCGATGCCAGTGAAGTAGCTGTCGGGCAGGCGCAGCCCGGCGGCGATGGCTGGCTGAAACGGGCCGCTGCTGACGTAGGTGAGGTACTGCTTGGCCGTTCGCGCTGCAGCCACCAGTGCGGCAGGACCGGTGAGCCAGCCCACCTTCCAGCCCGTGGTGTTGAACGTCTTGCCACCCGATGATGCGGTGAGCGTGCGATCGCGCATGCCGGGCAGCGTGGCGAGCGGGATGTGCTCGAGGCCGTCAAACGCAAGGTGCTCGTAGACCTCGTCGGTGACCACGATGAGATCGTGCTCGATGGCGATGTCGGCGATGCCCTGCAGTTCG
>WLMZ01000054.1 GCA_009726095.1 Actinomycetota bacterium | reverse complement strand
TTTCAGGCATCGGTCGATGCCGACCGAGATCGCGGTGAGGTCAGCGCCACCACCGTTGTCCTTGCGGCCGCGCTCATCGCGCTCGCCATCGCCGTGGGCGTCATCATCACGACACGCGTCCAGAACAAGGCAAACACGATCAACCTCGGTTGAGAACCCATGATGTTCAGCCAACAACGCACCGTGGGTAGGCAGCGAGGCAATGCGTCGCGTCGGGACCGGGGTGAGGCCACCACGCAGTTGGTGATCCTCACCCCGCTCCTGGTGATCCTTGTCTTTCTCGGTGTTCAGTCGGCGCTGTATTTCCACGCAGCGAACGTGGCCGCCGCCGCCGCATCGCAGGGAGCGGCGGCTGCGTCACCGAGCAGTACCGGTGCCACCAGTGCGTTGGCGGCAGCTCAACGGACCATCACCGAACTCGGTGCCCACAGTGCAAGAGCCCCCGTGGTGGCGCTCGACGGCAGCTACGTGGTGGTGACGGTGGAGATCGCCGTCCCACTGATCGTTCCGTTCTTCCCGCACTCGGTCACCCGACGCGCGCTCGAACCGCGCGAGCGATTCGTCCCTGAATCCAACCGCTGACATTTCCAGTCAGCGCCGATCGATGCACTCAGGAAGGGGTGATCGAGCATGGCCAACACATCGCACGAACGAACAGCCACCAACACCGGGAGTGTCAGCGTGGAGATGGTCCTGCTCACCCCCGTGCTCGTCTTGTTGATGGTGTTCGTGGTGTTCCTTGGTCGTGCCGGTGGCGCCAACGAGCAAGTTCGCCACGCCGCCGACGAAGCGGCGCGGGCTGCATCGCTGATCGCCCGGCCGAACATGCAGGCGGTAGCGCAGCTGATCGCAACGGCCGACCTGGCCGCCAACGGCGTCAACTGCGCCTCCACCAACGTCTCGGTCGCTGTGTCGAATGTTGTGACGGCCGGTTCGGTCACGGTCACGGTGTCGTGCGTGGTCAACCGGCAGGGCACTGGCCTGCTCGGGGTGGTGGCCCGTACGATCACGGCCAGTTCCACCGAAGTGATCGACCGCTATCGGGCGGGTTGATGATGCGCTGGGCACGCTCCATCGAACACCGTCGGCCGCATCAATCCGATCGCGGATCCGTCAGCGGATTCGTTGTGGTGCTCACGTTTGCGGTGCTGTCATGTGCTGGCCTTGTCATCGACGGGGCGCGTGTGGTTGGTGCCAAGGTGTCCGCAGCCGACCATGCCGAGAACGCAGCCCGCGTCGGCGCACAACAGGTCGTCTCGCTCCGCAACGGGCAATGGGTGCTCGATCCCACCCGTGCGCGGAACAGTGCCAATGCCTACCTCGCGGCACACGGCCTGAACGGAACCGTGGTGGTCTCCGCCAACCGCCTCACGGTCACCGTTCGCTCCACTGTTGCCACCACCCTGCTCCGACTTGTCGGAGTGAGTTCCAAGACAGTGCGCGCCACTCGAACATCAGATCCGATCTCGCGATGATTGCGGCCGCAGCACAGCACCGACCCGTGTCCCGTGTCGTCCGTGGCGTAGTGGCGATGCTGCTCCTCGCCGTGTTGAGTGCGGGGGTGCCTTACGCGCTCGTTCGGTGTGTCGGGCGCCCGTGGCCGCACCCGTTTCCATCGCTCGAGACCGTGTGGAGGTCTCTGCGGCGTGGCGACATCAGCGACGCGGCGGTCGTCAAGATCCTTGCGGTGCTCGTATGGCTCACCTGGGCGCGGCTCGCGGTGAGCCTGGTCATCGAAGTCGTTGCGCGACTCGCCGGGCGGTCGGTGCCCAGGTTCGCTGCACTCGGGTCGTCGCAGCAGTGGGCCGGCGCCCTGGTGGCGGCCGCCGTGTTGCTGATGGCATCGTCGCCCCGCGGTGCCGGTGCCTCAGCCGCTGTACCTGCACATCTGCCATTGCCGGCAGCCCTCTTGGTCATCGATGCCGAACCGCTGATGTTCGAGCCGGGCTCTGCCACTGCGCCACCGACGGCATCGCCAGATCCGGTCACGGTGATCGAGGGAACCGTCGCACCGAACCCCGAACCACATCCCGTAGGCGTCACGTACACCGTGCAGCGCAACGATTCGTTCTGGTCGATTGCTGAGGCAGCCCTCGGCGATGGTTCGCGGTGGCATGAAATCGTCGAGCTCAATCGTGGCAGCGAGGTGGCGCCGGGTGTGGTGTTCGACGGTACGGCCCATCGGCTGCTGCCCGGGTGGCAATTGCTGATCGCAGGCACCACCACCACGCCGCCACCGGTAGCGCCACCCTCGACAACGGTCGGTCGTACCGTGCGCGTCGTTGCCGGCGACACCCTGAGCGGTATCGCTCGGCGCGAACTCGGCCGGGCCACCGACTGGCCGCGGCTCTGGGAGGCCAACCGCGGGCACGATTTCGGCGGCCGTATCTTTGACGACCCGAACCTCATCCTCACGGGTTGGGAGCTGGTGGTTCCGGGCGACGAAGTTCGCCCCTCGGTGGCGGAACTGGCGCCGGCGACGGCTCCAGCTCCGGTTCCGGTTCCGGCTCCGATTCCAGCTCCAGTTCCAGCTCCGGTTCCGGTGCTCGCTGCAGAGCCCACCGCAGCTGACGTGCCCGTGACGGAGGTGCCAGCGGTGGAGATCCCCATCGTGGAGCCGGCAGCTGACGTGGTACGACCTGCCCCCCAGCGCACCGAGCAGATCCTCGATCGGCCCAGCGGTCTGGGTGCAGCGGTGCTGTTGGCCAGCGGCATCACTGTCGGCGTGGCCGTTCGCCGTCGGCGGCGGCTTCGCAGCGCCTCGGTGAACGCCCGGCTGCCGCAGCCCACGCGCAATCTGGTCGCTGTCGAGACCGTGCTGCGTGCCATCGATGACGGTGAGCGCATTGCTCGAATTGATATTGCCCTGCGTGCCCTCGCCACCGAACTGTCTCAGATGAACTGTGCGGCAGGTGTGGTCGCAGTGCTGGCAACCGATGATGGTGCCATCGAGGTGATCCTCACCGGGCCCGTTGTTCTCGTCCCCGCCCCATGGGTTGCCGTCGCCGACGGTCGGTACCGGCTACCGGCGGCGGTAGCCCTTGCCGACATCGCCGAGCAGGCGCGACGGGCAAACCAGCCCTGTCCGGCGCTTGCCCACCTCGGCAGTTGTCGGGTCGGCGACGGTGGTGGCGCCGGCGCACAGGCGCAGCTGTTTGTCGATCTGGAGGCGATGGGATTGCTGGCCATCTCGGCCACGCGCCCTGACGCCACCAATGTGGCCCGGGCAATTGCTGCGGGTGTCGCCGTGTCGCCCCTGGCGGAAACGGCCCACCTCATCACCTGCGGCTTCAGCGAGACCCACCTCGGGCGATTCTGTACCGACGATGCCGACAGCCTCGATGCCGCCCTCGATCGCGCCGTTCAGGCCATCGGTACCACCGCAGCCACCACCAGTACGGGCCTGTCTACGTTCACCTTGCGTGCACGTCACCATGGCGGCGAGGCCTGGGAGCCCGCAATCGTGGTGGTCACAGAGCCCCGGCACGGCGCGCCTGCGACGGGTGATGATCCCGCCGAACCGCCCCACCCGACGGGCGCCTTGGCGGATGCCGACCTCGTGGCACTCACGTCGACCGGCGGGCGCGGACTTGCAGTGGTGATCGATCGTGCTGTTGCCGGGGCGCGCTGGGTCATCGAGCAGCGACGACTCACATGGGTGCTCGAACCATTGGGTCTTGAGTTCTCGCCGGTCGGGCTGACGGCGCTTGACGTCGGTCGCGTCGCTGCGCTCTTGGACGAGGCTGCACAGCCCCTCGACCTGGTGACCCCTGGGCCTGGGCCTGCGCCTGACGCTGTTGTGCCTGACGCTGTTGTGCCTGACGGTGCCGTTCCTGATGTGGATGCCCCCCGAGACCTCGAGCACGATTCCCGATCGACGCAACCGTGGTGCTTGCCGCCATGGTCGATTCTGGTTCGCTTGCTCGGGCCCGTGGAAGTGACCGATGGGGCCGGACGGATCGCTGAGTTCGAACGGTCGAAGGCGCTCGAGCTGGTGGTCTGGTTGAGCCAGCACCGCGATCGATCCACGCGCACGGCGGCGCGCACCGCGTTGTGGGAACTCAATGTGCGCGATGCCACCTTTGCCAACGTCGTCAGCGACAGCCGACGCACCCTGGCGCGATTGGCACCGGTGGGCAACGGCGAGGAGTGGATCGGCCGCACACTCACCGAACAACTACCGCTGCATCCAGGCGTGATCACCGATGCCGACCTGCTGCGGTTGCGATTCGAGCACGCACGGACGCTGTCGCCTCAGGGAGTCATCGATGTGCTCCGGCCGGGGCTGGAACTGGTGCGTGACCTCGTCTTCTTCGGTACGTCGTATCTGTGGCCCGATACCGAGGGCATCACGTCGCAACTCACCCTGTTGGTCACCTCCAGCGCCACGCTGCTGGGCGAGCAGTACCTGCGCTTGGGTGACATCGATGGTGTGTTCTGGGCGACAGGTCAGGGCCTGAAGGTGCTCGCTGGGCATGAGGAGCTGATTGCCCTGCGCATGCGCGCTCATGCCCGCCAAGGTGACCTCGCCGGCGTCCGTCAGGAGTGGGAATCATACGAGCGGGCGTTGAACGCCGATGTGTGGTCCTCGGGCGATCCGGCCCCCAAGCTCGTGGCCCTGCGGCGTGAGCTGCTGTCGCTGTCGTTGCAGCAGGTGTAGCGCACTGCGCCGACTTGCCCCAGGCAGATTTCGCTGGACTGATCGAAGTTGGTGCCCTTGACCACGCTGGCGACGGCCTAGGGCATTGCCTCGCCGATGAGCCCGGCGGCACGCAGCGCCTCGGGCAGGGTGGACACACGCGTGATGCGGATGGCGCTACCGGAATCGGGCGCCGTGGCCGGCACGATGGCACGGGCAAAACCCAGCCGAGCGGCCTCGCTGAGGCGGCGTTGGGTCTGGGCCACCTGGCGCAGTTCGCCCGCCAGGCCGACCTCGCCGCACACCACCAGATCGCTGGGCAGCGGACGGTTGACCATGGCCGATGCAATGGCCAGGCACAGACTGAGATCGACTCCCGGTTCGGTGAGCTTCACGCCGCCCACGACCGATGCGTACACCTCGTGCGAGCTCACCGGCAGGCGCGCACGGCGATCGAGTACCGCCAGCAGCATGGCCAGACGGCCGGGATCGACCCCCTGGGCCGAGCGGCGTGGTGGCGCGCCGCCACTGACGGGGTTGGTGAGCGCCTGCACCTCGACCAGTAGCGGCCGCTGGCCCTCGATGGTGGGCACCACGGCCGAGCCGGGCACGCCCGTGCGGCGATCGGCCAGGAACAGTTGGCTGGGATCGGGCACGGGGATGAGCCCGGCATCGGCCATCTCGAACAGGCCGAGTTCGTTGGTGGGGCCGAAGCGGTGCTTTGATGCGCGCAGCAGGCGCAGTGCGTGGTGACGCTCGCCCTCGAACGACAGCACGGTGTCGACCACGTGCTCGAGTACCCGGGGGCCGGCAAGGCCACCTTCTTTGGTGACATGACCAACGAGCACCATGGTGACGCCGCGGTGCTTGGCCTCCTGCACCAACCGGTGGGCGCAGCCACGTACCTGTACCACCGATCCCGGGGCAGACGACAGGTCGGGGTCGGCCACGGTCTGGATGCTGTCGATGATGACCAGTTCGGGCTGCACCTGATCGATGGCGGCCACGATGTTGGGCAGCGAGGTCTCGGGCAACAGCCACAGGTTGGGTCGCACGGCATCGAGACGGCCGGCGCGCAGGCGTACCTGCTGGGCGCTTTCCTCAGCAGACACGTACAGCGTGCGCCCCGGCCAGCCGGCGAGCAACTGCAGCAGCAACGTGCTCTTACCGATGCCGGGTTCGCCACCGAGCAGGGTGACCGAGCCCGGCACAAAACCGCCACCGAGCACTCGGTCGAGTTCGCTGATGCCGCTGGGACGAGGCCCCGATGTGTCGGTGCTGATCTCGCTGATGGGCATGGCGACGCCGGCGGGGAACAACGACATGCCAGCGGCGAGCGTGGACAGCTCGTCGGGTGCGTCGATTTCTTCGACCAGGCTGTTCCAGGCACCGCACGATGGGCAGCGACCGGCCCACTTGGACTGGCTGGCACCGCATTCGGTGCAACGGTGGACGAGCCTCAGTTTGGCCATGGCGTCACCCTACGCGAGGGGTATGACAGACCCCGGGTGCGCACCCGATCAGCGGCGTGTGGCGCGTCGTCGGCGAGCCAGCACGACGTACGCGATGAAGCAGGCGGAGAGCACCAGCCAGACACCCAACGCGACCAGTGCCCCCTTGGTCAACAGGTCTGCCCAGGCGCGGGTGGGGGCGCGTATCTCGGCGACGGTGTCGACGGCGCCAGGCGCGCCGTCAGCGGGCACCTTCCAGGTCAGTCGTCCGGGGGTTTCGGCACCGGTGGTGGACTTGACCGTGCCGGGCAGGACAGCATCGAAGGTGATGCCGACCGCGTCGGCCGGGGCCACCTGCGAAGCGGCGAGTTCGTCGGCGAACGGCGTAGCACCAACAGCGGCCAGGAGGTTCTCGTCGGTGAACGCACCCAGACCGCCGGTGACCTGCAGGGTGCCGTTCAGGCGGAACGTGGTGGTGCCCCCGGCGCGCTTGCGTGCCAGCGTGATGCCTACCAACGGGCCGTTCGGCCCACTCACCCCGGCAAGGATCTGATTGGCCTGGGCAGGGGTGGCAAAGGCCTGCGTCAACACCACCCGCAGCCCGCCGTTCGCTTCGGCGGTCGGTCCGGTCACCGTCCAGCCAGCAGCTCGCACGTCATCGAACCGCAGATCGGCTGCCAGCCCGGGAGCCTGATCCACGACGGCGGCATCGGCCGCGGCGGTGATGGTGACGATGCCGGAACCATCGGGTTGCACCGTCAGGTTGACATCTACATCGACCCGACACGACACGCAGAGCACGGCGATGGCGCACACGCTGAGGAACCGTCGGGCAAGGCGTGGCATTCGTGTCAGTCTGGCAGCTCCGGGCCGCGAAGCGGCGCAGCAAACAGGTCAGTCGTCGAGCGATTCCGATTGACGCCGGCGGCGAACCATGAACACGGCGGCTCCGCCGAGCAACACCACGCCGGCCACGATCGCAATGATGATGCCGACATCGTTGTGGCTGTCGGCATCGAGATCGAAGTCGGCCGACTCCGGCGACGTGCCGATGACCATCGGGTCAGTGCCCGTTTCCTCGGTGCCCTCCGATTCCTCTTCCGGCACCGTGGGATCAACTGAGGTCTTCGGCATGGCGCTGACGCGCGCCGGCATGCCAGCCACTTGCGAAGGCCGCACAGGTGTTGCGTGCACAGCGGAAGCGCCAGCACCCGTGAGCAGGATTGTGAGGCATGTGGCAAGGACCGCAAACGTTCGGATCACAAGTCGGTTCTTTGACATGACCTGATTCTTGCTGTTCGAGGATCAGAACGAAGAAGTCTGGCAACGTCACGCGGGCCGAATTGTCAACCAGCGGCCTCGTTCTCGGCGGTGTGCATGGCCTGCACCAGATCGCGACGCGCACGTGCTACCCGCGACCGGATGGTGCCAACGGGGCACTCGCACACCATGGCGGCTTCCTCGTAGCTCAGCCCTGTCACCTGGGTGAGCACGAACGCCATCTTGCGGTCGGCTTCGAGCGCGTCGATCAGCTCGGTCAACTCGAGCGTGCCGTGCGTCGTGGTGTCGACCGTGCGCTCGGCGTTCAGCCGGCCAGCCAGACGCGCCCGGCGCTGGTTCCGGCGCACCTGATCGGCGCACACATGGCGGGCGATCGACAACAACCAGGTGATCACGGGCGCTTCGCCGCGGTACTGACCCAGGTTGCGGGTGGCCCTGGCGAGAACCTCCTGGGTGAGGTCGTCGGCTTCCTGGCGACTGGACAGGTTGGCGCAGAAGCGCCAGATCGTCGGCTGGGTGGCCTTCACCAGCCGACCGAGAGCAACGTCATCGCCGTGCTGGGCCGCTCGTGCATACGACAGCAGGGTGTCGTTGTCGAGGCCAGTGATCATATTCCGGACGGTAACGGGAACTCACCGGTCGGCATAGGGCACGAAGACCTCTGATGGGTGGCGTGTGCGATCGGCCTGTTGGTGGTGACGTTACGTCCGGCCGAGGCACGTGGCATGTTGCCGCTCGCGGCCAAGTCGATCACGAGCGTCGTCAGACGTCGTGATCGACCGGCATCGGGTGTGCTATTCGGTGCCGCCCGTGGTGGGACCACCGTCGCCGGCGCCCGCCAATTCGATGGTGGGCGGAGGGAGGAATCCCTCGACAGCACGGAAGCACATGCGCAGCTCGCCCGGCTTGTCGGGATCGTCCTCGGTGTCGACGACGATGATCTCGCCGGCACGGAACTCTTTGTAGAGGATCTTCTCCGAGAGCGGATCCTCGACCAGGCGCTGGATGGCACGACGCAACGGACGGGCGCCCAACTGCGGGTCGTAGCCCCGCTTCGAGAGGAGCTCCTTCGCGTTGTGGGTCAGCTCGATACCGAGGCCCTGGCTCTCGAGCTGGCCCATGAGGCGCTTGGTCATGAGATCGACCATCTGCATCACTTCTTGCTGGGCGAGTTCGTGGAACACGATGACGTCGTCGATGCGGTTGAGGAACTCGGGACGGAAGTGCGACTTGAGCGCCTCCATGACCTTGTCCTTCATGCGCTCGTAGCTCACGGCCTCGTCGTTCTTGGTGAAGCCGACGTTGGCCTTGCGCAGATCCTGGGTGCCCAGGTTGCTGGTCATGATGAGCACGGTGTTGCGGAAGTCGACCGTACGGCCCTGGCTGTCGGTGAGACGGCCTTCCTCCAGGATCTGGAGCAGCGTGTTGAACACGTCGGGGTGGGCTTTTTCGATCTCGTCGAACAACACCACGCTGAACGGCTTGCGCCGCACGGCCTCGGTGAGCTGGCCGCCTTCTTCGTATCCGACGTATCCGGGGGGCGCGCCGACGAGACGGCTGACGGTGTGCTTCTCCATGTACTCGCTCATGTCGAGCGAGATGAGGGCGCTGTCGTCGCCGAACAGGAACTCGGTGAGGGTCTTGGCGAGCTCGGTCTTGCCCACGCCGGTTGGCCCGAGGAAGATGAACGAGCCGCTGGGGCGCTTCGGATCCTTGAGGCCTGCACGGGTGCGGCGGATGCTCTGGCTGACCGCCTTGATGGCGTTCTCCTGGCCGATGATGCGCTTGTGCAGCTCGGCTTCCATGTTGAGCAGCTTGGCGGTTTCCTCTTCGGTGAGCTTGTACACCGGGATGCCGGTCCAGATGCTGAGCACCTCGGCAACGGCTTCTTCGTCGACCTCGTCGAACAGGTCAACGCCGCTGGCCTTGACCTCGGCCTCTTTGGTGGACTTCTCCTCGAGCAGGGTCTTTTCCTGATCGCGCAGACGGCCGGCCTCTTCGAAACGCTGTTCTTCGACGGCCTTCTTCTTGCCCTCCTGCACCTCGCTGAGGCGCGCTTCGAGGTCCTTGAGATCGGGAGGCGTACCCATGCGCTTGATGCGTAGGCGGCTACCGGCTTCGTCGATGAGGTCGATGGCCTTGTCGGGCAGGTGGCGATCGCTGATGTAGCGGTCGGCCAAGTTGGCAGCCGCCACGAGAGCCTGATCGGTGATGGTGACCCGGTGATGGGCCTCGTACTTGTCGCGGATGCCCTTGAGGATCTCGATGGTGTGGGCCACGGTGGGCTCTTCCACCTTCACCGGCTGGAAACGGCGCTCGAGCGCGGCGTCCTTTTCGAGGTGCTTGCGGTATTCGTCGGTGGTGGTGGCACCGATGGTCTGCAACTCGCCGCGGGCCAGCATGGGCTTGAGGATGGAGGCAGCGTCGATGGCGCCTTCGGCGGCACCCGCACCCACCAGGGTGTGGATCTCGTCGATGAACAACACGATGTCGCCACGGGTCTTGATTTCCTTCAGCACCTTCTTGAGGCGCTCCTCGAAATCGCCGCGGTAGCGGCTACCGGCCACGAGGGCACCGAGATCGAGGGTGTACAGCTGCTTGTTGCGCAGCGTGTCAGGGACGTCGTTGGACACGATCTTTTGGGCCAGGCCCTCGACGATGGCGGTCTTGCCGACGCCGGGTTCGCCGATGAGCACCGGGTTGTTTTTGGTGCGCCGGCTGAGGATCTGCATGACGCGCTCGAGCTCGCGGGTACGGCCGATGACGGGATCGAGCTTCTTCTCGCGGGCCAACTGGGTGAGGTTGCGGCCGAACTGGTCGAGGATCTGGCTGTTGCCCTTGTCGGCAGCTTCTTCCTTGCCGGCAGCGCCTGGGCCGGTGGGCGAGGCCTGCGCCTCGCCCGGCTTGCCCTGGCCACCCTGATAGCCCGAGAGCAACTGGATGACCTGCTGGCGCACACGACTGAGGTCGGCGCCGAGCTTCACGAGTACCTGTGCGGCCACGCCTTCACCCTCGCGGATGAGGCCGAGCAGAATGTGCTCGGTGCCGATGTAGTTGTGGCCCAACTGCAGCGCTTCGCGCAGCGACAGCTCGAGCACCTTTTTGGCGCGCGGCGTGAAAGGGATGTGGCCCGATGGCGACGAGCCACCCTGACCGATGATCTCCTCGACCTGACTGCGGACAGCCTCGAGCGAAATACCGAGTGATTCCATCGCCTTGGCAGCGACGCCTTCACCCTCGTGGATGAGACCCAGCAAGATGTGCTCGGTGCCGATGTAGCTGTGATTGAGCAGTCGCGCTTCTTCTTGCGCCAGCACGACGACTCGACGAGCCCTATCTGTAAAGCGTTCGAACATGCCCGCCCTTTCAGAGACGGTGGATATTGCTCTCAAGTGTATCGGTGGGCCGGCTGACTGTGGTGCCGGAGGCCCACTATCTGGCCATCGCTTTGGTCGGGCAGTGTTCGCCTCTTTTCATCATCGTGGCCTAGCCTTGCGGTGTGGCCAGCACGCCTTTGTTTTCGCTCCCCGGCATGACCGGCGATCGCCAGCGAATTGAAGACGCTCTCCTTGCTGCTGTGCAGACCAAGGATGCCTACCTCAACGAGCTGGCGCGGCATCTCATCGTGGCCGGCGGCAAGCGTCTGCGGCCCGTGCTCACGCTCGTTGCCGCTCAGGTGGCAGGCGGCCCGGCCCTGCACGGGGCCGTGCAGGGCGGCATCGCCTGCGAACTGGTGCAGACGGGTTCGTTGTACCACGACGATGTGATCGACGAATCGGCGACGCGCCGTGGTGTCGAGACCGTCAACGCCAAGTGGGGCAACCTGCAGGCCATTCTCGCTGGCGACTTCTTGCTCGCCCGCGCCTCCGAGATCGCCGCGTCGCTCGGCGCAGAGGTGGCTGGCCTGCTGGGCAACACGATCGCCCGCCTGTGCGAGGGCGAGATCGAGCAGCTCCGCCATACCTACGACGTCAGCCGGCCAGAACCGTCGTACTTCTCGTCCATCGAGGGTAAGACCGCATCGTTGTTCAGCACGGCCGCTCGCATCGGGGGCATCGTCGCCGGTCTCGACCGCCCCGTCATCGACGCGCTCACCGAGTACGGCCGGGCATACGGCATGGCCTTCCAGATCGTCGACGATGTGCTCGACATCACCGCCACTGACGAGCAGTTGGGCAAGCCTGCAGGCCACGACATGGTTGAGGGCGTTTACACGTTGCCGGTGCTACGCACCATGTCGTCGGGTGGTGTCGCTGCCGACGAACTGCGTGATCTGCTGGGATCTCCCCTCAACGCCGTGGTGTGCGACAAAGCGCTGTCCATCGTGCGTGCGGGTTCGGGCGTGGAGCAGGCGCTCAGCGCAGCGCAGGCCTACGTCACTCTGGCCGTCGAGGCGTGCGCGTTGCTGCCCGCCGGTGCGGCCACCGATGCATTGCGCACAACTCCACAGCACCTGCTCGACTCCCTCTGACGGCCGACTACTCTCCACGGTGTGGGTGCCGAGCCGATCCTGTTCGTGATCTTGCTTCTCGCAGCGGTAGGGCTCATCGCGGTTGCAGCCAACGCAGCCAACAAGCGGCGGATCGAGCGGTACCGGGCCATCGCGGCCGCCAACGGCCTCGGCTTTGATCCTGGTGATCCGTCGAATGTCACCTCGCTTGATTTCGAGCTGTTCGACCGCGGCCACAGTGCGGCTGCCACGTTCACGATGTGGCGCACGACCGGCCATCAGAACCGGGTGTTCCAGTACCGCTATGTCACGGGTTCTGGCAAGGACAGCCAGACCCACTACAACACGTGCGTTCTGGTGGGCCTGCCGTTCAATGCGGCCAGTACCCGTATTCATCCCGAGGGCTTCGGCGGCCGGCTGATGAACATGGTCGGCATGCGCGATATCGAATTCGAGAGCCCCACGTTCAATGAGCGCTACCGCATCACCAGCCCAGACGAGCGTTTCGCCACCACGTTGATCGACCCGACGATGATGGGGTGGCTGCTCGAGGTTCCCTGCACCCTCGACCTGTACCTGCGAGGGGAGTGGATGCTCGCTGTCGACCACAAGCGCGATCCTGAGGTGCTGCCCGACCTACTCGCCTACGCCGAGACGGTTGCGGCGCACATGCCCACGGTGCTGCAGTCGCTCTACCCGGCTCGACCATGACGGGCGCAGGCTCGATTGCGGCGGTTGCCGGAGGAGTCGTGTTCCTTGCCGCTCTGACGTATGCACTGCTGTTCAACGGACTTCGTTCAGCTGCCAATCAGGTGATCACGGCCCGCGCCACCATCGATGCCGAGTTGCAGCGGCGTCACGAACTCATCCCCGAACTGGTGTCCACGGTGAAGGCCTCTGCCGCACACGAGCGCACGCTGATCGAGCAACTCACAGCGGCGCTGGCGGCTGGTGAGCGCGCAGCGGGTAACCAAGCGGCAACCGTGCAGGCCGATGCGGCGATGAGCGCGCTACTCCCGCAGGTGTTCGTGATGGCCGAGGGCGTGCCAACCCTGTGCACGAGTTCGTCCTTTCTTGCGCTGCAACACGAACTCGTCACGACCGAAGATCGCCTTGCCGCCGCCCGCCGCTACTACAACTTCCAGGTTCGTGATCTCAATACGCTCGTCGGCTCGGCCGTCAGCGCCCCGATCGCTCGTCGCCACCACGTTGTCGTTGCCGACTATTACGGCGAACCTCCCGACTGACGGTTCCGGGCCGCATGAGCCTGCAGCCGTTGGGCCTTGCTCGGCGCGTGCCTTGGGTCAGACGGCGAATGTTCTGTGCTTGCTTCGGAGCGCGTTCTGTGCGGATCGCGTCTTTCGAGATGCACCCAGAGCGGCAGCTCGGGGTGGGGTTGGTCGGCATTGGTGAACACGCCCCTACCGGCTCTTGGTGGATAGCTCATCAACGCCCAGAACGCCGGCTCAGGGCGTTCCGGCAGTTGGGATGAGCCCGTGAGGGCACGGATCTACTGCCAGTCCGACCATGGCCGACGAGTACCGAACGGCGCATCCGTGCTCGAACCAGAGGGGTGACTGTCACGCAAAGTGTGTTGTTCGTTCGCGAACGCGGTCGATGAGTGCGGCCGGCACGGTGAACCCGAGCTTGTCGACGGTGTCGGCGATGGTGCCCGCAATGTGAGCGGCGAGCGATGAAATCGTCTTGCGAGCGGCCACTGTTTGCATACCCCACGTTTGGGCTTCGGCGACGAGGTCGTCGACGGTGACGGTGAGGATGTTGGTCTTGTCTGCGATGAAGAGGCCGAGTTCGGTGTCGATCTGTCGGCGCCCCTGCTGTCCGTCGTAGTAGGTGGTGCACATCACGTCGTAGATCGGCGCGAGCGTGACGGTGCCGTCGTCGAGATGCAGGAGCGACAGGTTCTTGCCGTGCAGGTCGGCGTTGCCCATCAGGACGCTGAACGTCACGTACCGGAGGAGATCGGTTGCAGAGCCGCCCCATTGGGTCAGGACTTTGGCGATGGTGCGTAGATTCGGCCCTCCGAACGCCTGGTATTTCTGTCTCGCGACTCGCGTCATGATCGAGAGGGCCTGGCAGGTGTCTTCTTGGTGAAGCCGTCGGGTCGTTCCGTGCGCGTCGAGCTGACGGTCGTAACGCTCAGAGAGGAGTACGGTCACACCATCGAAATTTCCGATGGATGTTGCGGCTGCGATGAGCCCGGCATCGGTCGCCAGTGTCATGCAGAATGCCTCGTTCGCAACGGAATGTTCGAGCTCGACCACGGGGGGTTTGAGGATGTGCGTCGACGGGTGCAACGTGTCGGGCGAACACCATTTGCCGTCGTGGCGGGTGAGCAACAGTTTCGGCTGAACACCGGGCAGCGACGCGCGAATCGCGCCGGTGACACCTAACGGATGAACGGGAAGGGCTCGCAGTCGCCGCCCAATCTCGCTGTCGTCGAGCACTTCGAGTGGCTGTGGAGGTGGTTCGCCTTCGGGCATTTCGCCGGGAGGGAGCACCACGAGCGCGCCCGCACAGTCACGGCCGAGTTGAGCGAGGAGACCGAAGTCGTCGTCGGCTGCGAGACCGAAGTCGTAGGCGATCATCTGGCGCGCTTCGCCTTCGGGCAGCAGACCATGGAAGAACGGTCTGACCACTTTGTCGGGGTACGCGTTTGCCGACATCGGCATCGCTACCGAAATGAGTGGAACGCCGAGTCGGGCCGCACCCTCGACATATGTCAGCGTCATTCTGCGCCGCGACTCCTTGATCGTCGCGACGAGCCGACCGTGCATCCATACCTGCAGCACGGTCATCTGGACCGTTCCCGAATCACGATCTCCAAGTCGAGCGCAGACAGGGTCCGGATGATGCGATCGAGCGCCTCCGTGGTGGCGCCTGACTCCATCTCAGACAGGTAGGAACGGTGTACGCCGACCTGTTCGGCCAGCGTCTGCTGCGAAATGTGGCGACGACGGCGGAATTCGCGAATGGACCTACCCAACGACTGCGCTCCGATCACCACGTATTCGTCGAGATTTCCAGACATACGCACATCGTACCACTATGTCGAGATTTGGCGACATCATTCCCGAACGTCGCACTGTCGGAATATATCGACAGTGCCAGAGCAGGGGAGACATGGCACGAGCAACATGTCAGGGAATGGTGGCCACGGCGATCCCATCGCAGGATGATTGTCAACGTGTCTACCGCCAGAACGCGCAGCGCAGAACGACACAGCTCAGGTGCGGTCGGGGCGACACCGAACGGCGCATCCGCGCTCGAACCCGAACGCCCATGAGGTCACGGGGTCCGGTCTCCGCGACAAAGCGCCGAACTCCACCGATGCCGTTGAGCAACGTGGCACCGAGCAGCCGGTACACACCGAAGTCGCGACGCCGTTCATAGCGAGCCGATCGGCAGCTCGAATCGGGTCAATCGAGGCCGAGTACGGTCAGGATCACTTCGTCGACGGCCCACATCTCGGCGGCGGTAAGACGCCCGACTCGGCGCCCAAGCCGTTGCGCGTCAACCGCTCCGAGTTGCTCGACGAGGACTCGGGTTGTTCCACCTGACACGTCGACCTCCGGACGAAAGGACGCGGGCCTGGCGCTGCGCGAAGTCGGGGCGATCACCACTACCGACCTCGGAAGTAACGCATCCGATTGGAGGACCAGCCCGTACCGTTCGCATTGATGCTAATGCCCAAGCCCTTTGGGTACCTTGAATCGGTACACCTCACCCCTTTGCACGCATCGACTCCATCATCGAGGCCACGGCGAGCATTTCGACACGGTCGGCATCGTCGATCTCTAGTGCGGCAGCCTCTCGAGCAACCTCGTGGCGCCTTCGCATGCGCTCGGCGGACGCCAAGAGCGAAACTCGGATCGCCTCGGATCGGCTCAGACCCGTCGCCTCAAGCATCCGCAGAGCCTGTTCTGCCTCATCATCGAGTCGGACCGAGATCGCCTTCATGAGCCCCGAGTATGACAGAACGTCATACGGAACACAACCACATCGCCATGGCACTGAATGCCCGATCGTGGCGTCGAGAGCAAGCGGGTTGTTGCATGCAGAACAATCACACCGAGCGGCAGCTCGGTGCCATTCTTCGGCGTGGAGCCTCAGTAGAACTCCACCACTCGTCCGCACGTTGCACACGACATTCCCCGGCAACGCAAGCGCGATGACGGGGGCAGAACGACGAATTCTTCTGAGGGTCTCTGGCGTACAGGCCAAAGAAATCAAAGCATGAGGTAGATCACGGCGATCACAACCACGACCTTGGCCAGCTCCCACATGAGGCACCGGCGAAACGCGGGGCCGCCCTGCCAATGAGCGACTGAGCCACGACGCCCACTCGGTTCGATACGAGCTGGCGATCGCCAAGCTCGCTCCGAAGCAGAGAATCGAAGCAGCGACGCATGCGTAGGTGAACCATGTTGTCTTTCGCGATACGAACGCTGCCGCGGTTGCGATGAGCCAGACGGCAATCGGCGCCAGAGCACCGAACCTGATGCCGAGAGGGACCATCAGGAGACCGAAGAGGATCGGCAGGATGTTCGATGCGATCAGCCATGTGTCGCGTTCCTGCTCGGATCGGCCGGTCTGGCTGCGTTGTCCGACCGGTACAGCGGGAAACGTTTCCCGGGCCGGTTCCGTTGGTTGTTCCTGGTGTCGGCGTGCTTGCTGGGTTCAGCGCTGGAGTTGGCAGAAGTCGGTGGTGAGCCCGAGTGGATCCAAGCACTGATGCTACGTACAGCCGCCGAGTCGGTCAGTCCATAGGCGTATCGCGTTGGGTGACGCCCATGGCCATCTGTCCCTTCGAGCCGAATGCAGCCCAAGCGCCAACGCTCCGCCGCTTGGGCACGTTCGGTGCATCCACGCAACTGACATGCAGGCTGTCGTCCGCGACCTTCACGGTGTCCTCGCCATCACGGATCAGGTCACCGCAGATTCGGCACGTCGTCACAGCATCTCCTGCCTCTCGCCCCATACTCTGCGCTCCCACGGGCCGCTTGTCCACCGTTGCGGACTCTGAGCCGGCCGACACCACGACACCGACCGGCATCGCCAATCCCGCCTCCGTGTTCTGCGTCAAGCAGGGCGGCAGATTGGAGATCGTGGACGAGGCCGGCGGTCAGGTCGGCTATTGCAACCTGCCAGACGGCACTCGCGTCGAGGAGTGGGAGTACTTCAGAGCGCAGACCGGCACGACCAGCGTGCCCTGAGCCAGGTTCGGCGCCAATTGCCCGGTTAGGCGTTTGGGGCGAAACGCACGATCTGCGCGGCGGCCTTGTAGGCCAACTCAGCAGGGCCGAGTTCGTCGGGCCGCAACAGGTTCGAGGCGATGCGCACCACCCACTCGAGCAGGGTGCGGTTGTGCATGACCACACGGGTGAGCTCGCGCATCAGTGCTGGCCTGCCAATCACGTTGGCGAACAGACGCCCCACCTTGAAGTACTGGCCGTACTCGTCGTCGAGCATCCGCGGGTATTGCTGTAGCGCTGATGCGTCGTGCGATTCGAGGGCCCGGTGCAAGACCTCGGCGGCCATTCGGCCGGTCTCGTAGGCGTAGTCGATGCCCTCGCCGTTGAACGGATTCACGCTGCCCGCCGCATCGCCGACCACCAGGTAGGTGGGCCCTGCCTTGGGACCGACCGAGCCGCCCATCGGGATACGCCCCGACGTGGCGCTGCTGGTCGGCTGCTCGGGTGCGATGCCCCAACTGTCGGCAATCTGGTGTGCGTATGCGTCGAGTAGATGCGATGTGTTGACCGTCTTGAAGTCGCGGTACGTGCTGAGCAGGCCAACACCCACGTTGACCGTGCCGTCACCGACGGGGAACACCCACCCGTATCCGGGCAATGTATTGCCGTTGCGGTCCTTCAGGTTCAGGCCGGATTCGATCCAGGGTTCGTCGTGGCGAGGCGACTCCCAATAGGTGCGGATGGCCGTCGCGTAGGGCCAGTCGCGGGTACGGAACGTGCCGAGCGACCGCCCGAACCGACTGTTGGCCCCGTCGGCGACGATCACGTACCGGGCGCGCAGCTCGAACGCCTCGCCCGACTCCGACTGCACTACGGCACCGCGCACGAAGCCGCGTTCGACCACCGGCCGTATCGCTTCATGTCCCTGCAGCAACGTCGCCCCAGCAGCGACAGCGTTGAGTGCGACGATGCCGTCGAGCTCGGTGCGTCGCACCACATACCCATGCTGGGCGAACACGGGGTGTGAGGGCCACGGTATCTCGACAGATCGGCCCACCCCCGTGAGGCGAAGGCCGTCGTTGCGATGAAAGCGGCTCAGCGATTCAGCCAGGCCCATGTCGGCAAGGTGCTTGACAGCTCTGGGTGTGAGCGCGTCGCCGCAGGATTTGTCGCGCGGGTAGGACTTCTTCTCGATGATGGTGACCGAGTGCCCGTGACGGGCGAGCCAGTACGCAGCAGCAGCGCCCGCTGGCCCCCCGCCGACGACGAGGACATCGTTGTGGGCCGGCGGTTCAGTCACGCCGTGCTACTTGCCGGCGGGCGTGCCAGCGCGGGGTTTGGTACCGACCGGTAGGACCTTGTCGGTCTTGAACATGGTGTCCAGGCTGTCGAACGTTGCGCTGCCAGACTCAAGAGCGACATAGACCTTCGATTCAGGGCTACACCACAGTTCGTACTCGGCGGCCCACTCGGTGCTGGTCCTGTCGGCACCGCCGAGGTCGTACCGCTCGTGACACACCACGGCGAGAATCTGCGCCTCGGTCAGCGCTCCGCCAGCCTTGGCACCCTGGTACGGCATGTAGTTGCCGTTGTAACCAAGATGGCCGAGCGAGGCATCGCCGTAGGCGCCGACGCCAGAGTCCTTGTAGGCCTGGCTGCCGGTGTACACGAGGTTCAACTGGTCCTCGATATGCGGGAAGGTCTTGAGTACTGCGCCGCCGGAGAAGACGCGGCCCACGCCGCCGCCACCTGCGGCGCCGTGGCATGACGCACAACCCGAGTAGACGACGGCGCCGTCGGCCAACGGGCCGGTGACCTTCTTGGCCTGAGGCTTGAGTCCCTGCACGTACATGAACGCCCAGATGGGCAGCAGGCTGAGCGTGGCCATTGCCCAGAACGGAATCTTCTTGCGCGTCTTGGCGGCCGTGATGTACGCCGGGTCGGGCTTGGGTGGTGGCGGCGCTGCCGGTGCTGCCTTGGCGGGGGCAGCGGCTTTTGCCGCAACGGCAGGCGTAGCTGCCGCGACGGTGGCGGGGGTTGACTCAGCGGGGGTGTCCCCACCCGCGGAATCGCCAAGAGCAGAACGGCGCTCCTTGGAGCGCTTCAGCAGATGCTCGGGAATTTCAGTCACTGGATTCCTTTCGCAGCGTCTGTGCGGGAGACGTACGACTCAAAGGTTTACTACGACCCGCCACTGTAGAGCGCGGCGCGCGCGAAACGTGAATTGCTGTCACGGGCCGACGGCGCGACCACACATGTCACACGCGTGCACGATCGCACAACGATGTGGTGGCCGGAGGCCCGCGTGGTAAACCTGTAGTCAAGCGGTGCCTGCTGTGCTGTCAGTTCTCGTTCAAACTGGCAGTAGCTAGGGTGCGCGCGACTACAGTTCGTTCGTTGGTCCCCAACTACGAGTTCGCGTTCGATTTCTACACGCCCAAATACGGAAAGGCGACGTCACGTTGCTCCTCGCAATCGACATCTCCACTTGGCCCGGCGTCAACCAAGCGTTTCTCTTTTCGTTTGCCGTTGCGCTGGGCCTCACGTTCGCTGTCATTCCCTATGGCAAGCGTCGTCCCATCGGCACACCCTTCACGTGGGGTGAGGCCATGCTCGCGTCCATCTATGCCTTCGCCACCATGTTCATTGCCTATGGCATCGTGCCCGACCGCTGGATCCAGCACGCCGACAAGAACCTGAAATGGACCAAGCAGAAGTTGCTGTTCGGGCCCTTCGACATCTTGAAGCCAAAGGTCTACGGCGGGCACTTCCCGTTCACGGTCTCGTATCAGGAACTCCGCGACATCGTTGTCGTCGTGATCCACGTCGTCTTCTTCGGCTTGCAGATCTGGATCTGGCACTGGTGGCAGACCCGTAACAAAAAGGCCGCTGCCGGCACACAGGTGGAGACCAGTACCTATGGTCGCCCACTGGTGAAGAAGGCCTGACGACATGGCGCGTACCGATGCCAATCCGCCGATGCCGGAGTGGTCCACCGAATATCAACTCGTCGAAGTTGACGCGGATTATCTCTCGAAGGCGGTGAAGCCCAAGCAGTTCATCCACATCGATCAGACCGAGTGCATCATGTGCGAGGGCTGCGTCGACATCTGCCCGTGGAAGTGCATCCACATGGTGGCCACCGACGCCATCGCCGAGGCAACCGGCACCGAACTGCCGGGCAACGACCCGGCCGACAACGTGCTGTTCATCATCGACGACGACGTGTGCACCCGCTGCGCACTGTGCGTTGATCGCTGCCCAACCGGCGTCATCATCCTGGGCAAGATCGGCACCGCCGGTGCCACAGGCGACGTCCATACCCGTACGAACAATCACGGCTACGCCTACGGCTTGCGGCTGTAGAGGAGACCACACAATCATGGCCAACATCCTCGATGAAAACCCCCGACCGACCGTGAAGGACCGCGTGTCCAAGGTGAACAGCTCGGTACAGGGCAGTCAGGCGTGGAACAGCATCTTCCGCCCCGGCAGCATCTTCCGTAAGGGCTACACCGACAGCCCGCGTAACCGCAGCTACGTCATCATGAACTCGGTGCTGTACCACCTGCACCCGGTGAAGGTGAAGCGCCACGCGGTCAAGGTCAGCTACACGCTGTGCCTCGGTGGGCTGAGCTTCTTCCTCTTCATCCTGCTCACCGTGACGGGCATCTTCTTGATGTTCTTCTACCGACCAGAGGCCACGCAGGCATGGAACGACATCAACAACCTGCAGACCTCGGTGGCGTTCGGCCTACTGGTGCGAAACATGCACCGATGGGGAGCCCACCTGATGGTGCTCAGCGTGTTCCTCCACATGGCCCGCGTGTTCTACCACGGTGCCTACAAGGCGCCGCGCGAGTTCAACTGGGTCATTGGCATCATCTTGCTCACGCTCACCCTGCTGCTGTCCTTTACCGGCTACCTGCTCCCTTGGGACCAGCTGGCGCTGTGGGCCGTGACGGTGGGTACCAACATGATGGGATACACACCGGTGTTGGGTTCGCAGGTCAGATTCGTGTTGCTGGGCGGTGCCGAAATCGGCCCGGAAACCCTGTTGCGATGGTACGTCTTGCACGTGTTGTTCTTCCCGTTCATCATCGTCATCTTTATGGCCATCCACTTCTGGCGTGTCCGTAAAGACGGCGGCATTTCGGGTCCGCTGTGATCGGCCATTGTGATCGAAGGGTGTTGAGTCATGACTGAAATCC
>WLMZ01000053.1 GCA_009726095.1 Actinomycetota bacterium | reverse complement strand
TGAAAGCGGACCAGGAAGTAGGTCCACATGGGTGCAAAGGTTGACATGGTGGTTCTCCTTGGAAGTTGTTGTGGTGATGTGCTGGATAGTGCTGTGAGATGAGTTACCGGCCGGGTCACAGCGCCCGGACGATCTGTTGCATGGCCGGATAGCCCAGCAACACCATGAAGCCGACGAACATCAACACAGTGGGCAGGCCCATGCGTTCCGTCGCGGCCTGTGCCTGGGCCTCGATGCGCGCCATCTGATGGGCGCGCAGTGCAGATGCCCTGGCCGACAATGACGCCTTGATCCGCGCCCCCTGTTCACCGGCGAGTCGGACGCTCGCGGCGATCTCTGCCAGCTCACCGACGTCGATGGTTTCACCGAGTTCGGTGAACGACACCCACGGCGATTGACGCATCGTGCGCGATCGCAGCAGAGCGTTGCGGATCTGGGTGAAGGCCCAGCCATCGCCAGCATCGGCGGCAGCCTCGAGCGACGTCTCGATGCCTGCGCCACCGGCAAGGAGCACGTTGACGAGGTCGAGATAGCTCGACAACGCGTGACGAAAGCCTGCGCGCCGCGCCCGTGCCTGCGCCCGCAGCGTGATGTCGGGCACGAAGAAGCCCACACCCAGAGCAGCACACACGAGGACGAAGAGGAGCCCCACAGGCAACGGCGACCCAGCAACGGCCAGTGCCGTGCCGAGCGCGATGACGATGCCGCACAGCGCGATGGCTGTCGTGATCTTCGACACCACGAACTGCTCGGTCGGCTGTTCCATGACGGCGAGATCCTTCTCGACCTGTTGGCCGAGTCGACCGCGCAACAGCCGTCCGATCCGAGATGCCACCACTCCCCTGTTCGTCGCCGCCGCTGAGTCCCGCTCGTCGGCAACCGACCAACCGGCACGTTCGAGCCGATGCAGCGAAACCACCAACGGTGCCGGGCGAGCGAGTAGGCCGCGTGCCAGGAGGAACAACCCCAGACCAACACCGGCCCCGGCGAACGTAACAGGGCTCATCGCGCCAGCCCATCAACGCTGCGGCGGGCAACGAAGCGCTGTGGCATCGCGATGCGGCCCATCCGCGACATCATCACGAACGACGCACCAAAGCTGAACAGGATCACCGCCAGGACCAGTTGACCGCCCGGCGAGTCATACGGCTGCAAGTACGGCCGGTTGAAGAGCAACAGACCAACGACGAAGAGCACAACGACCGCAACGATGATGCGAACGGCGCTGCGGCTGCGTGCCCGCCCCACCCAGACGCGGGTACGCATTCGTGCCTCGTCGCGTGCGCTCCCGGCCAGGTGGCCCAGCAGCGCCCCGAGATCGCGTGCCTCCTTCTCGGCAGCGATCACCAACGCCGCCACCACGAAATCAGCCATCGGGTGATCAACGTCGTCGGCGAAGCGACGCAGAGCGTCGGGTAACGGCTCGTAGTCGACCCGGGCGGCCAGCCGTTCGACCGCGGCGGCAATCGGTGCTGGCGCAAGCGTGGCCGTGGCACCGAGCGCGTGCTCGAGTCCGTTGGCTGCGGCGAGCGTGTCGCGGATCTGCTCGGTCCAGGTCGCGATTGCCTCGACCAGCGCCAGTTCCTCGTCGTGGTGCCCGCGCCGTTGCAGCCAGGTTGGTGAATACCAGCCCACCCCGGCGGCAACTCCGGCCAGAACCGGCCACCCGCTGATGGAGATCGCGGCCAGCCCTGCGGCCAGCGCCAATGACCAGCGCAGCACCAGACGATCAACGCCGTTGACCAGCCGACCGGCGACGCCGATCCTGCCAGCAAGCACGCTACGACCGGCGGCCCCAGCAAGGATCAGGCAGGCACCGAGGCCGGCACAGCCGCCGAGTAGCGCAAGGACCAGGGTGCTCACCGGTTCCACCAACCGTCAGGCTTGTCGAGGTAGGCCGGGTCGAAGCCATGCTCCTCGAGGAGCGACAACGTTGCGTCGCGCAACGGATACCCGGGCACCGCCCGACCGTCGAGACCGGGTTTGAATACCTCGTTCGACACGATGCGCGCGCCGTCGGCATCGACAACCTCACGAATGCTCACCACGCGGCGGATGCCAGCGATGGTCTGGATGTGAACGACGAAGTGCAGCGCCGTGGCCAGCAGCAGGTTGACGGTCTCGACGGGCAGACCGGTCTCGGCCATCGACACGTACGCCGCGAGCTTTGGGAACACCGTGCGTGTCGAATCGGCGTGCATCGTGCACATCGAGCCGTTGTTGCCCTGACTCATCGCCATGAGCATCGGGAAGGCTTCTGCACCCCTGACCTCGCCGACCATCACCCGGTCTGGATCCATGCGCAACGCCATGCGGGTCAGGTCGACCATCGAGATGGCGCCACGCCCCTCGATGTTGGCGGGTCGGCTCTGCAACATGTCGTAGTCGGGATGCAGGTCCTCGAAACGGTCGAGGCCCAGTTCGTAGGCGTCCTCGATGGTGATGATCCGCTCGTCGGCCGGCACCTCGTTGAGAAGAGCCCGCAGCATCGTGGTCTTGCCGCTTCCCGTCCCACCCGCAATCACGATGTTGCGTTTTGCCAGCACAGCGGCCGTCATGAACTCGCTCAGTGCCTCGTCGACCAGCCCGTGCTCCTCGAGTTCCACCAGTGAGCTGAGCTCGAACCGATGCCGGCGGATGATGACGCTGGGTCGCGACGACACCTCCATCGTTGCGAACAACCGGCTTCCGTCAGGTAGTTGCAGATTCAACTCAGGGTTGGCCGCATCGAATCTCCTCTCGCTCCGACCAGCACGGGCGGCAACGAGGCGGACGAGTTCGATGAGTTCTTCGTCGGTGTCCACCACAGGCGCCACGGAGACTCGACGGCCGTCCGTGGTCTTGAGCCAGGTGGATGCCGCGCCACGAATGTGGATGTCGTTGACGTCGGCACGCTCGAGCAGCGGTTGGATGCGGCCGAGCCCAAGGACTCTGGCGAGCACGGCGTCGCCGAGTTCGAGCTCTTCGTCGGCGGTCATGGTGTCCATACCGATGGCGAGGTGCCGGGCCGCCAGTGCATCGAGATGACGGGACATGATGCTGCGGGCGAACTCGCGCTCGTCGGCCGTCCCGAGGGATGGTCGACCCGTCGCGCTACGCCCGATGCGGTCATCGGCCAGCGCTTCGCCAACGGCCTGGGCGATGGCGATGACCTCGTGTTGATCGGTCCGGCTCACCCGTTCACCACCAGCTCGACCGCTTCGAATTGTGCGACAGGTTCGGCGACAATCCCTGGCAGCTTCGATGTTGGGGCAATGAGTTGCCGCAGGTCCTCGAGGGCTGCCGATCGCGATCGTTGCTCTCGACGGGTGCACCCACCCGGCACCACGCCCCACACCTGCTGGTGGACGGCCGCCGCGATCTCGACCATCGCGTACGGTCGACGGCGGTTCATGACGACCAACGGCTGCGAGCACGCGCTGAGCAGCCGGGCGCGGTGGGACAGCGAGACAACCGCTTCGACAGAGTTGTCGGACAGCACCAGCGTGCAGTCAGCATCGGCGGCAAGACCAAGAGCTGGCGAACCCGGTCGGAGCCGCCCGACATCGATGATGACCGTGTTGTCCAACGCCGACAGGGCAGCGGCAATATGCCCCGCTGCCGCACGCAACGCGGCAAGCGTCTGCTCCGAGGCCGGATGCGCCGCTATCACCGAAACGCCGGACGCCGTGGGTTGTGCGTATCTCCACACATCGTCGGCCTCGATGCCCAGACGGGCGGCACCAGCCAACTCGGTGAGTCCTGGTCGGATGGCCAGACCGAGTCGAGCGGCCAGCGAACCACCATCAGGATCGGCTTCGACGAGCAGTGTGTGCCGACCACACACCTCTGCCAGATCGAGCGCGAACGCGGTCACGCCCGGCGAGCCGCACACGGAGCCGACAGCCACGACGGCCACGTCAGCGACCGTCCACTCGTGCCAGCTGCACCTTCGACGCGGCGGCCACATCGGTGGACAGTGCAATCGGGCCACGAACCGCAACGATTGTGGACATGCCGTCGGGTGCAGCCGTCACCGACCACACCGTTGCCACATCATCGAGCAATGCCGTGGCGGAGACACCCGCAGCGTCGGGGGCAGAGGTGACCACGATTCGAACCCGATCGTTCGGCGCCAGATCAGGGGGGAGCTGACCAGGGGCGAGGGCCATGCTGGTGAGCGCCTCGCCGGCACCGAGCAGGCTCGTGGTGCTGACCAGCGACCGGGTGAACGGTACGGAGGGGTCGATGTCCACCAGCGCCACCTGCCCCAGTAGACGTTGCGCGTCGCCACCTGCGATCATTGCCCGGGTGTCCCCCGCCAGTTCGGCACCGCGGAGGTCATCAGCGGTGATGGTTGCACCCCTCGGGATTGCTCGAGCGGCTACGACCACCGTGGTGGTGGCCGACGCGGCCTGATGCCACACGACAGCTCCGAGCGCACATCCGGCAACCAGCAAGACCCCGATGACGACCTCGGGCACCCGGAACGGTCGGGCTGGCTGTGGTGCTGACGACACTCGGGTCCGAGGCACGCCAAGCGGTGGGGCGGCGCGTGGGCCGCGCTGGGCATCGTGAGTTCGCGTACGTCGCAATGGTGCAACCGCACTTTGCTCGGCCATGACGGCACCCCTCACCCTTGGTCCCCACGGGTGTTGTTCACTCCGCGACTCGGGGTACTGGGTGCCCCCACTGTCTAGGAAGTGGAAAGCGACCGACGAGATAGGCCATTCGGATCAGCCAGTGACTCGAACCTCAAGATGTCATCAACATTGATGGCCTGATCGCGCGCTCCGCCAACCGTCCCTGGGCCATCGCTCGCTGGTGCACGTCGGGCCCGGGCCGAATAACCCGTAGCATCTCAGCCATGTCGACCACAGCGCCTCCGCAGGTGCTTCCCCAGGCAAACGACGCGTGTTGGTGCGGCAGCGGCCGCAAGTACAAGCGTTGCCACAAGCCGCTTGAAGGACGCGTGGTGCAGGGCGAGATCAGCCCCTACCGTCCGGTGCCAACCCACATCGAACGGCCCAGCTATGCCGACACCGGGCAGATCATCCGCTGGAGCGAACAGCGCGTCAAGACCCCCGAGATCATCGAGCGCATGCGCCATGCCGGCACACTGGCCGCTGAGATCCTGCGCCTGGCCGGCGAGATGGTACGACCCGGCATCACCACCGACGAGATCGATGCCTTCGTGCACCAGATCACCATTGATGCTGGCGCCTATCCCAGCCCGCTGAACTACGGCGGCTACCGCAAGAGCGTGTGCACCAGCGTCAACGAGGTCATCTGCCACGGCATCCCCGACTCCCGTGCGCTCGTCGAGGGCGACATCATCAACCTCGATGTCACCTGTTACATCGGCGGTGTGCACGGCGACACCAACGCCACGTTCTGCGTCGGCGAGGTCGATCCCGTCAGCCGCAAGCTGATCGAGGTCACCGAGGAATGCATGTGGAAGGGCATCGAGGCCGTGCGCCCCGGCCAGCCCGTGAGCGACATTGGTAAGGCCATCGAATCACATGCCAAACCGCACCGTTACGGCGTGGTGAAGGCGTTCATCGGGCACGGCATCGGCGAGCAGTTCCACACCGATATCCAGATCCTGCACTACTACGACCCGCGGGCCAACACCATCATGCGTCCCGGCATGACCTTCACCATCGAGCCGATGATCACCCTCGGCACCTGGCAGCACAAGATGTGGGACGACGACTGGACCGCCGTCACCGCCGATGGCAAGCGCACCGCACAGTTCGAGCACACCATCCTCGTCACCGACGATGGCTACGACGTGCTCACCGGGGGCGAGGGCGCCGTGTCGCCCACCGCTCCATGGAACCACTGAGCATTCACGAGCGCAACACCACGAAACGGTGCCACCAATCGAACAGGTCGTCATCGTGCACGCCATAGGCAGCGTCGACCGCTCGGCCGCATGCCTCGATGTTGCCGTCACGAAGGGCGGCCACTGCATCGACGAGCTCGCCCGCCGGCCACGCAAGCGCCCCGAGCGTGCGCTGGCTCACCCGCACGGTCGTTGCCGACAGCCCGCTGCCCACGGACTGCTCGGCGATCAGCGCCGAGGCGGTGGGCGACGTGAGTACCGCCGCTGCTGACCACACATCCGCTGGGTTGTCGGGAACCACGCGGATCACGGGCACCGCAGGCAGCCACGCACCGGCCGGATCTGCGACAGCTTCGAGCACATGCGTCTGCGTGGCCACGAGCACCTTGGGCACCAGGCAACGAGCCGCCCAACGCTGCATGAAGGGCGCGAGCATCGACTGATCAACGCGTGGCGCCTCGAAGCGCACTTTTGCGAAGCGTGTGGGTCGGGCGGACCAGTGGCACGCAGCAACGTCGATGAGTCCTGTGGTGATGAGCGGTGGACCATCGGCGTGGTCGCTGACGGCGCCGACAAGGCCGTAGTACTGATCGCGGAAGTTCGCCGTGACCAGCGCGTGATCGGCGATCGTGCCACTCGCTGCGACCGTCGGCACGGCGGGCAGGCCGAGCGAGTCGGCGATGAGCGAACCCCAATGATGGTTGGCACGGGGGGTGTCCCCGAAGCGAACGGCAGCTGCCGGTTCGAACGCGATGCCACTGCTGCGCTGTACGACCGATGCAACGCCACCGACCTCAAGGCCGATCGCACATGTGCGCACCATGGCATCGAAGACATGGTCGCGTGATGACCAGAACCATCGCACGGTGGCGTCGCGCGCCACCTCGGCGCGGATGGGGCCGGCATCGCGAGCTGTCAGCAACGACACGGGCAACACCATTCCGATCCGGCCACCACCCGCCCGGGTGGTGGCCGGGCGGGCGAGGCGGACAGCGAGCACGAAAAACTCGGCCGCCGTGTCTGCATATGGCCCACCACCGAAGGCTGATCGGCCAACCCTCGCCGTTGCACTGGCCATCTGAGACAGGAACGGTGGGTTACCCACGATCACATCGAAGCGACGCGACCCCCATGGGTGGGCGAGGGCATCGGCCTCGATGGCCTCGATGGTGTCGGCGCCACCGGCTGCGGACAGCAGGCCGCCGAGATCGATGTCGACGCCCGTGAGTTGGGGGATACCCCCTGCCGCGCGAATCACCTGCGCCGCCTCGTACAGGAAGCGTCCATCACCGCATGCAGGGTCGAGCACACGCACCACATCGCCGGGTACGACGTGCCCGATGGTCTGGCTCACCACATGGCGCACGAGCGCAGGCGGGGTGTACCACGAGCCCGTCCGCTTGCGTTCGCGCGCCGAGAGCCGTGTGTCATAGTCGCCGAGGGCGGACGACAGGGATGCAGGCACGACAGCGATGTCGACAGGCTACGAGCACCGGGAATGCTGTACGGCACGGCCCAGCATCTATCGTTTCGCCCGTGGCATTGGGAACCGAGTCGGGCCGTTATCTCACGTTCAGTCGCGATGAATGGGCCATCCTTCGCGCGGCCACCCCGCTCACGCTGCGACAGGCCGATCTCGATGAGCTCCGCGGCATCAACGAGCGCATCGATCTTGACGAGGTGGCCACCGTCTACCTGTCGCTGACGCGCCTGTTGAACCTCTATGTCAGCGCCACCCAGAACCTGCAGAAGGTGAGCTCCACCTTCCTCGGCACGATGAGCTCGAAGGTGCCGTACGTGATCGGCGTGGCGGGCAGCGTGGCCGTGGGTAAGAGCACCTTCGCCCGCATCCTGCAGGCCTTGCTGGCGCGCTGGCCCGACCATCCCCGTGTCGGGCTGATCACCACCGATGGCTTCCTGTACCCCAACCGGGTGCTCGAGGAACGCGACATCATGAACCGCAAGGGCTTCCCCGAGAGCTACGACACCAAACGACTGCTGCAGTTCCTGCGCGAGCTGAAGAGCGGCGCACCCGTGGTGACCGCACCCGTGTACAGCCATGTGGTCTATGACATCGTCGAGGGCGACGAGGCCATGATCAACCAGCCCGACATCCTGATCCTCGAGGGGCTCAACGTCTTGCAGGTGGGCACCGAGGCCAACGAGTTCGTCAGCGACTACTTCGATTTCAGCATCTACATCGATGCCGCAGAGGTCGATATCGAGGAATGGTACGTGCAGCGTTTCTTGACCCTGCGCGAGACGGTCTTCCAGGATCCCGGCAGCTTCTTTCGCCACTACGCCGACCTCACCCACGAACAGGCCGTGGAGACGGCGCGGTTCATCTGGCGCGAGATCAACGGTCGCAACCTGCGCGAGAACATCGAGCCGACGCGCGACCGCGCCTCGCTGGTGCTGCGCAAGGGTCCCGACCACCGGGTGCAAGAAGTACAGCTACGCCGCCTCTGAACGACTGCCCGTCCTGACAGACTGGGCAGATGAACCGATTCCTCGTCCGCGCCAGCCTGTTCGGTGTGCTCGCGCTGTCTGCGGGCGCATGCAGCAGCAGCAGCAGCAGTTCCGGCGCGGCCACCACCACCCTTGCCATCGCCACCACCACCACCATCGGTGCAACGACCACTGCGCCGCCAGCCACAGTGCAGGCGGCTCCGAGCACCACCACGAAGGTGGCACCCACCACCGTTGCACCGACCACGCTGAAGCCCGCCAAGCCGATCGTCGAATACCTCGCGGTGGCGGGGCCCGACCTGCCCGGCACCACCAAGGCCATCAACGCAGATGACACCCACCCCGACGGCGTGTACTACGGCACCATCGGCGTGGGAGGCGACCCGGCACCGGCTGCTGGATCGGTGGTGTTCGAACTGGTGCAGCTGTTCACCGGTGCCGATTGCATCGCGCATTTCGGATCAACCGACGAGGAGGCGTGCGCCAACGACTACGGCGTGGAGGTGGACCCCACATCGTTCGTCGTCGTGCCGCTTGCCAGCCAGTACATCACCGTGGTCGATGGCCTGACCCAGACGAGCCATCAGGTAAGCGGCGCCGAGCTGTACCGCCTGGTGCAGGGTCAGGCACCTGCGGTCGGTGCACCGTCAGGATTCGAGTACAGCGGCTTCGGCTTCTTCGTCACCTACAAGGGCGGTACGGTCACGCGCCTCGAGCAGTGGTGGACGCCCTGAGCCACGCCGGCAGCTGATCCAACGACTCCAGTTCAGCGAACCTCTGGCCGTGATCGTGCGGGGCGAGTTCGAGATCCCACAGCAAGGGATACGGCACGTGCACAGCCGCGCCGCCCAGCGACAGCACCGGCAAGATGTCGCTGCGCACGGAGTTGCCCACCATGCAGAATCGCCCGGGTTGCACACCGAGGCCGGCGATGACACGCGCATAGGTGGCGGGGTCCTTCTCCATCACGATCTCGACATGTTCGAAGTGGTGGGCCAAGCCGCTGGTGTCCACCTTTGCGCTCTGGTGGATGAGGTCGCCCTTGGTGATCAGCACCAGCCGGTGCGATCGGCCGACCTGTTCGAGTACCGCTGCCACGCCGGGCAGCAGGCGCACGGGTTCGAGCAGCATCTGGCGCACCAGCTCCACCAGATGCGACATGGCCACCATTGGTAACCGCTCGCCGGCGATGGTGGCTGCGGTCTCGATCATGGACAACCCGAACGCCTTCACCCCGTACCCGGTGATGTGCAGGTTGCGCCGCTCGGTGGCGGTCAAGGCCGCCTTCACGTCAATACCGTCATCGACATATGGCCCGACCAGATCGACGAAGGCCTGTTCGGCGGCGAAGAAGCTGTCCTCGCTGTGCCACAGAGTGTCATCGGCATCGAACGCAACGACGTCGAAGGGCGATGCCTGCCGTCGGAGTGCTGTGGACCAGTCACTGCGGGTCAGGCCAAAGAGCACCTCGCTGATGAGCGCGCCATCCCGTGACCGATACGAATCGCGTAGGGTCCCCTCGCGCTGGAACCCACAGCGGTCGAACAGGCGCAGGCTGGCCGTGTTGGCAGCAGCCACGTACGCCAGGACCCTGTGGACGTCGGCGTTGCCGAACAGGGCATCGACCACAGTGCGCACAGACTCGGTCGCCAGGCCCTTGCCCTGGAACGCCACCGACATGCTGATACCCAGCTCGATCGCGTGCGCCACCCCAGCAACGGGATGCACGTACACATCACCGACGAGCACGGCGCCCGATGATGATGTGGCATTGGTACGGATGGCCAGCTGCCCGCCCATCTCCAGGTGCTCGCCCACGGTGCTGGCAACGAGCCGACGGGCATCGGCCAATGTGAATGGCAACGCCCACGCTTGATGCTGGGCGACCACAGCATCGTTCTTGTAGGCCAACATCGTTTCGACATCGGCTGCGGTGAGCCGGTCGATGGTGACCCGCTCGGAGCGAATGGCTGTGAAGGGCGGGAGCATGCGGCCTAGCGGTGGATGGCGTTGAGGTAGTTGTACACCGTGATGCGCGACACGCCCATGGAGTCGCTGACATCTTCGACTGCACGGCGCAACGTGAACGCACCGCGCTCGTCGAGCATGCGAATGGCACGCTGTTTGTCCTCGCGACTGAGATCGGCCAGACGACCACCGAGCTCGCGCTCGACGGATTCGATGAGCCGGTCCAGGGCACCGTGCAGCGGTGCGGGACGTACCACGGCGATGACCTCGCCTTCCCACATCAGCGGGATGTCACTGGGCTCGCGCTGGCTCACCGGCAGCACCGTGGCGCCGAGGGCTTCGGCGATGGGGCGAACCGCCAGGACCAGGGGATGGCGCGGCAGGCTCATGGGGCACTCTGCGCCACATGCATGGTCACGTGGGTCGCGCCGTTGGCGAATGCTGCGCGGACGAGTTCGGCGATGACCTGCGGCATGGCATCAGCAGCCGCTGTGCAGGTCGACCCGAACGGACCGAACTCGACCCGGGCGCCGATTGCCTCGGCGGCGGACACGGCGGCCGTCACGTGCGGGCCGGGTTGGCCTTCGACGAACGGCTCGACGGTGAATTCAAGTTGCAGCACACCGCGAATCTACGCCGTCGGGGCGCCAATCGAAATCAGCGGGCCCCCATCACCCGTTGCAGGTCCTGCGAGCGCAGTACACAGTCCTGGCCGGCTGCCTCAAATGCCTGGCTCAATCGGTTGAGTGCTGAGCGGAACGTGCTGTTCCAGTCGCCCTCGAACTGATCACGCGCCGGACCAACCCATGTGGTGCCGCCAAGCACCGAGGTGACCGTACCCATCAACGAATTGATGGTTTCCATCTGCTGCTTCAACGTGGTGCCCAGGCGGGCCAGTTGCTCGGGGTTCGCTCCGTACATGCTCATCGTGGGTCTCCTCGGTCGTGGTGCAGACGGATCGCATCTGGAGCCACCCACACACCGCACTGGGTGATCGAGCGGTCGACCTTCTGGAAAGGCCGGCTGCGGCTACCCGGTAACGGTGATGAGCCCACAATCCAGCAGAAGCGCAACGCTGTCGCTCATCACGTCGTGGGTGAGCAGCAGCTCATCGAGCTCTGCCCGGTTCACCCATCGGGTCTGGAGGACCTCGCCATCGGCGAACACGAAGGGGCCGTCGGCGATCACGTGATAACACCGTCCGATCAGTTCGAAGGACTCGTCACCGAAGGTGCCCCCGCCCACTGGTGTGGGCAACACACCGTGCAGACCCACCTCCTCGGCCAACTCACGGACCGCGGCCGCGTCGTACGACTCGCCCGATCCGACCACGCCCCCAACGGCGATGTCCCATGCCCCGGGGCGCACGTCCTTGTCGTAGCTGCGCTGGTGGACGAGCAGTCGCCCGTCACTGCCCTGCACGGCAATGAACACGGCGCGGTGACGCAACCTCTGTGCGCGCATCTCTGGCCGGGTGACCACACGAACGACCTGATCGAACTCATCGACGATGTCGACGAGTTCGACTCCTTCAGCACACACGTCGGCCCGACCCGGTCAATTCGCCAGTTCCGCTCCGCGAGCGCGCAGCTCGAACTTCAGCACCTTGCCGCTGGCGTTCATGGGCAGCACATCGACCAACTGGACGTACCGCGGCACCTTGTAGTTGGCCATGTTGGCGCGGCACCAGGCAATGACATCGTCGGTGACGATGGTTGCTCCGGACTTGGGGATGATGAACGCCATGCCGACCTCGCCCATGCGCCGGTCGGGCACGCCGACGACCGCCACCTGGCTGACACCGGGGTAGCCCATCAACGCGTTCTCGATCTCGGCGGGGTAGGCGTTGAAGCCACCCATGATGAACATGTCCTTCTTGCGGTCGGTGATGCGCACGTTGCCCTGGGCGTCCTGCACGGCCACATCGCCGGTGGCGAGCCATCCCTCGCCGTTGATGGTCTCGGTAGTGGCTGCGGGATCGCCGAAGTAGCCGACCATCACGTTGTAGCCGCGCACCCAGATCTCGCCGGGTTCGCCGGTTGACACATCGGCCCCGGTCGCGTCGACCAGGCGCACCTCGACATCGGGGATGGCCCGGCCAGCGGTGTTGGCGATGGTCTCGATGGGATCGTCGTGACGGCACATCGTGACGATGCCGGTGGTCTCGGTGAGCCCGTAGCCCGTGACGACCGTCTCGAACTTGAGGTCCTCACGCATGCGCCGGATGAGTTCCACCGGAACGGTGGCTGCACCGGTGACCGCCAGCCGCAACGACGACAGGTCGAACGAATCGAGCTGCGGGTGATCGAGGATGGTCTGGTAGATGCTCGGCGGGCCGGGCAGCATGGTGATGCGTTCGTCGACGACGCGACGCATCACCTGCGGTACGTCGAACACCGCATGGGGCACGATGGTGGCGCCCTTGATGAGCGAGGCGACGATGCCCGACTTGAGCCCGAAGGCGTGGAAGAACGGGTTGACGATCAGATAGCGGTCGCCGTGACGAAGGCCCACGACGGTGGCCCACGCATCGAACGCCTTCACCGTGGCGCCGTGGCGCAGCATCGCTCCCTTGGGGCGGCCCGTGGTTCCGCTGGTGAACATGATGTCGCTCACATCGTCGGGCAGCACCGCGGCGCTGCGGGCAATCACCTCGGCCCGGGGCACCGAGGCGCCAGCGGTGATGAAGTCGTCCCACGACACGCACCCGGCGGGCACGTCGCCCGAGATGACCACGACCTTGTCGAGGCAGTCCACGGCATCGGCACCCGCCAGCAGGGCCGGGTAGTTGGTGTCGAGGAAATCGGTCACCGTGAAAAGCATGCGCACGCCCGCGGTGCGTAACACGTAGGCCGCCTCGGGTCCCTTGAAGCGGGTGTTCAGCGGTACCAGCGATGCCCCCGCGCGGTACGCGCCCAGCGCAGCAAGCATCCAGCGCAAGCCGTTGGGCGCCCACACGCACACCCGGTCGCCGGGCTGAATGCCGGCAGCGATGAAGCCCTGCGCTGCCTCGTCGACACGGTCGGCGAGCTGCGCGAACGTAAGCCGCACGTCGCCGTCGACCACGCCCTCAGAGCTGCCATACAGGGCGACGGCCCGTTCGATCACTGCAGGAATCGTTGCCGCGAACGCAGCACCCGATCGGCCCGCATCGGCGCCGTCACTGAACACATCGTCGTAGGTACCCACAGATCGTGGACTATAACTGCCGGAGGCGTTGCCGGCCGCGTCGCCGGACGCGCCACCGGACCGGCGCAACATGGGGGCCACGTGACCGCGTTGTATCTACACGAGACCATCGACATCGTCGGGCAGGGCGCATGGCCGTACATGGCCCACACGCTGCAGGCCAGCGGCAACGAGACCAACCAATTCGTGCTGCAGGGCACCTGGTACGTGATGGGCATCACCGGGCGTTGGCCGCAGGTCATCAACATCTGGGACGTACCGGGTGGTTGGCAGGGGTGGACCGATTCGGTCGATCGGCTGAACCTGAAGCGCCAGCAGAACACCGACCTCGGCCAATGGTGGGACGAGGCCTACAAGTCGCGCACCGGAGGCTTCGACCGCCTGCTCGCCGGGGCACCGCAGAGCCCCACCACCGACACCCTGGTGAGCGCAGGGGTACGCGGGACGCTGTTCGTGCACGAGATCGCAACGGTGCGCTCGGGCACGGCGCCCGCCCACCTCGACGCCGTTGCCAACACGCAGGTACCACTGATGGCCGAGTACGGGTTCGTCGCCACCGGTCTGTACGAGACGTTGATGACCGATACCGAGGTCATCACCGTCTGGGCGGGCAGCGTGCAGTCGCACACCGACCTGCTGCGCGCCGAATACGGGGCCCGTCACGGACCTGCCGGCGGCGACCCGCGGCTTGCCGCATGGCGCCGGGAATCGCGTGAGTACGTTGCGTCATGGAGATCGGAACTGATGACGCCGTACCCCGGAATACCGATCGGTCCGTCCGATCAGCAAGAATCTGGCTCACCGTCAGGACATGATTCATAGGCTGATGTGGTGCCCAGATCGATGGAGGATTGCAGATGACGGCGAAGAGCACAGGACCCACGAAGGGCATCCTCGCGTGGGGCACGCACCTGCCGTACCGACGCCTCGACCGATCCACCATCGCTGCCGTCGCCGGCACCGGCGGTGGGAAGGGCATGCGCACCGTTGCATCGTTCGACGAAGACGCCACGACCATGGGGGCCGAAGCCGCCCGTGCAGCTGTCGGCTCCGTCAATGGCGTGAGTCCAGGTTCCATCTGGTTCAGCACGGTCGCCGTGCCCTATCTCGACAAGACCAACGCCACCACCATCCACGCAGTGCTACGCATGTCACCCGACGTTGCCGCCTACGACGCCATCGGCTCGGTGAAATCTGGAGTGGGTGCACTGCGCGCCGGGTTGTCGGGCGACGCCCCCGCACTCGTGGTGTCCAGCGATCTGCGCTCGGGCCTTCCCGGGTCGGGCGATGAAGCCAGCGGTGGCGACGGCGCTGCCGCGTTGCTTCTGGGCAGCTCCACCGATGGACCGCTGCTCGCTGAGTTCATCGGCCGCGGTGTCGCCACCGAGGAGTTCCTCGACCGGTGGCGTGTTCCGGGCGACAGCCGTTCGAAGTTGTGGGAGGAACGCTTCGGCGAAACCCGCTACGCCGCCCTCGCCCCGGCGGCATGGGCCGCGGCCCTCGCCGCTGCAACGGTTCAGCCGGGTGACATCGACCACCTCATCGTCACCGGCACACACGACCGCGCCAACGCCAGCGTGGCACGCTCGCTCGGTGCACGTACCGAGGCCCTGGTTGATTCGTTGGCTGCAACGGTGGGCAACACCGGCACTGCACACCCCGCCCTGCTGTTGGCCAGCGCGCTCGAACGCGCCACACCACAGCAGATCATCGCGCTCGTCGTCCTCGCTGATGGCGTAGAGGTCCTTCTGTTTCGCACCACGGATGCGCTGGCCGCATACGCTCCGCTGCACACCGTTGCCGAGCAGGTAGCCGGCGGCGGATCCATCACCTACGGCCGATACCTGGCGTGGCGCGGCATGCTCACGGTCGAGCCGCCCCGGCGCCCCGAACCGCCCAGGCCATCGGCCACGGCATCGGGCCGGTCACGCGATTGGAAGTTCGGGTTCGTCGGTTCTGTCGACGGCGAGGGCGAGATCCACATGCCACCGTCGCGGCTCGATCCCGAACGCCGGGCAATGGCTGGAGCCTACGGAACCATCGTCACCTACACAGTCGACAAGCTGTCGTACTCGCTGAACCCACCCGTCGTGTTCGCAGTCGTCGACTTCGATGGCGGCGGACGCCTGCCGATCGAACTCACCGATGTGGACGCGGCCGAGGTGGCCATCGGCGCACGGGTGGAGATGACCTTCCGCAAGCTGTTCACCAGCGACGGCGTGCACAACTACTTCTGGAAGGCCCGCCCCATTCGGGACGGGCATGCGGACAAGGGAGCGAACTGAGATGGCGTCACATGGCATCAAGAACCGGGTGGCCATCATCGGCATGGGGTGCACGCGCTTCACCGAGCACTGGGACAAGGGCCTCGACGATCTGCTCATCGACGCCAGCGACCTGGCGTTCCGCTCGGCCGGCGTGACCAAGCAGGACATCGACGCCTACTGGTTCGGCACTGCGCAATCGGCGATGAGCGGTATCGCGCTCGCACGCCCGCTGCAACTCGAGGGCAAGCCCGTCACCCGCGTCGAGAACTACTGCGCTACCGGCTCGGAGGCGTTACGTCAGGCGTGTTATGCCGTGGCCAGCGGCGCCTACGACAGCGCCATGGCCATTGGTGCCGAGAAGGTGAAAGACAGCGGCATGCAGGGCCTCAATGCCTTCCCCGTGCCCAACGACGGCACCTCGCGAACGCTCACTGCAGCGGCGATGTTCTCGATGGTTGCGCCGGCCTATGCGCAGAAGTACGGCGTGGACCGGGCGGACTTGAAGCGCGTCCTGGCACGCATTGCCTCGAAGAACCATGCCAATGGGGCGAAGAACCCCCTGGCCCAGTTCCGCAAGGAGATGAGCGTCGACCAACTGTGCGCAATGCCCGCAGTGGCCGGGGATCTGTCGGTGTTCGACTGTGCCGGCGTGGCCGACGGCGCTGCCGCCGCCATCGTGGTGCGCGCCGAAGACGCCCACCGCTACACCGACAAGCCGTTGTACATCAAAGCGCTCAGCATGGTGGCCGGCAACGGCAGCGGCCTGATGGACCCGTCGTACGACTACACCACCTTCCCCGAGATCGTGCAGTGCGCACAGGATGCCTATGCCCAGGCCGGCATCACCGACCCGCGCCACGAGCTGGCAATGGCCGAGGTGCACGACTGCTTCACACCCACCGAGCTGGTGCTCATGGAAGACCTCGGGTTCTGCGAACGCGGCACTGCGTGGAGCGAGATCAACGCAGGGTCGTTCGACCTCGATGGCGATCTTCCGGTCAACCCCGACGGCGGGTTGAAGAGCTTTGGCCATCCAACCGGGGCCAGCGGCCTGCGGATGATGTACGAGGCCTGGCTGCAGTTGCGCGGAGAAGCGCCCGAGGAACGGCGCATCAGCACCTACGGCAAGCGCCACCTCGCACTCACCCACAACCTGGGCGGCTACCCCGGCGAGATGGTCAGCTTCATCAGCATCCTCGGCACCGAACTCGACTGAATGCCGGTCGGCATTTGACGGCCATGGCCGGAAATTGCAGTAGGTGTGTGCCCTGTACGGCTCGCATCTACTGCCAGAACGCTCCCGAGTCGGCGTTACGAGCCTTCTGTGTCTTCTCGCACATCGGTGGCGTGTACGCCAAGCTCGATGGGACGGCGTTCAACTGCAAGACGGCGCGCACGCAGGCTGCCGTGCCTTCGTTGGCCGAGCGAACGAACGAACAGTTACGAGAGGTTCGAGCGGAGATGCGACACAATTGCGCCGCTCAGTTCCAGCGTCTCGCGCAAACCCTCATACAGCGATGCCCTCATCGGCGCCGCAAGATTGAAGCTCGCTGAAGTGAATCCGAGATCGAGCGCCTTGCGTGCCAACTCGATGCATTCATCAGGTGTACCTGCAACGGCGAAGTGGCTGACGAGTTCGTCGGCGATCAGTTGGTCGATCTCGGGATCATCGTGACGATCGAGGTCGAAGTACCAGCCGGTTGAGCGGGCCAGTGCTGCGTCTACACGAGCCAACCACGAAGGGTCGAGCGACAGCTCGGCGGGCTTGATCAGGCTCACGTAGTGGGCGACGTAGCGCTTGACGCTGCGGCGCGCCAGGTCTCCATCGGCGGAAACACAGAGCGTAAGGCGCGGAGCCACCTCGACCTCGCTCGGGTCACGGCCGACGCGGTTGGCCCCTTCAGCGATCCACGTCCGATATTGATCGGCAATCGTCGGCGACAAGTAGCGGCCCCCTACCAGTGCCGTATCGGCGATCTCGCCGGCCAACCGCATCATCTGCGGGCTTCGGCTGCCGATGGCAATCGGCACGGGTGAGGTTGGGCCGACCATGCGTGAACGAGCAATCGACACAGTGGAACCAGAGGTGTCGACCACGTCGCCGGCAAGCAACGAGCGGATCACCGCGACCGCCTCACGTACCGCAACCACCGGGCGCGGATAGGTCTGGCCGATGGCTTCCAAGCCCGCACCGACGCCGATGCCGAGGAAGGCCCGACCCTCACTAGCGTCCTGAAGGGTTGCCATCGTGCTTGCGAGCACTGCCGGATGTCTGGAGTACGGGTTGGTGACCATGGGGCCGAGCTGTACTCGGGTGGTCGCGCGGGCGATCAAGCCGAGCAGTACAAAACAGTCGGGCCAGAACACCACGTCGCTGATACCAACCCGATCAAAGCCGGCCTCCTCGGCGATCTTGGCCAGGTCAACCACCTGTGCGCTCGTCATCCCGGGTGAGATCTCTGCTTCGAACGTCAGTGCCGTCACACCCGAAGTTTGCCACGGGTTCCTTAACGCTGCAGTGTGCTGGCAGCGATGTCCCTCCGTGGCCGCTCATCGGTGCCGGCCGGGCCTCGCTGATCTTGAAGAATTCCATCAGTCGCGACCCGCAACGGTTCGCGAACAGTGCGTGGGGCGCGGCGTCGATCAGCAAGACTGTGTCGCGTGCCACCCACCCCGATGAACGACGCGAACATTCCAGAAGCCGCTGGACCCGAGGCGCTGGGTGAGTCGCGGCGAGAGGGCGAGTGTCGCGAAGTAGCCGATGGGGTGTACTTCCTGGCTGGCTTCGGTAACACCACCTTGATCGTCGGTTCCGACGGTGTTGCTGTTGTTGACCCTGGGCTGTTCGCGAATGGCCCGCGTGTGGTCGCCGAGCTGCGCCAGCTCACCGATCTGCCCGTGCGCTATGTGATCTACACCCACGGACACTTCGACCACGCGTTCGGGACGCCAGCCTTGCTGGAGGACGCCGAGGCCAGGGGAGACCAGCCGCCCGACATCGTTGGTCATGTCAATGTGGCGCGGCGATTCGCTCGCTACGCCAAGACGTCCGGCCACCTGGCCACCACCTACGACATGCAGTTCGCGAGCTGGGGTCCGGGTGGCGGCGATCTTGTACGACGCGCCCGTTACTGCCCGCCGACCATCGAGTACGAGGATCGCCTTGTTCTTGACGGCCTCGGCAACCGGACCATCGAGTGCCGACACGGTTTAGGGGAGACCGACGATCACACGTGGGTATGGGTACCCGAGTCGAAAGTGATCGTGGGCGGGGACTTCATCGTCTCGTCGCTTCCAAATGCGGGCACGCCGTTCCGGGTGCAGCGATTCGTGTTGGAGTGGGCAGAAGCGCTCGAGGAGATGGCGTCGGTCGAGCCCGCTGTGGTGATCAGTGGTCATGGCGGAGTGTTCACCAAGAGCAGTAGTGACATGCTCATGACAACGGCTCGCGCCCTGCGCTACCTCGATGCAGAGGTGGTCCGACGCCTCAATGAAGGACAGTGGCAAGAGCAGATCCTTCATGAGGTGAAGCTGCCCGACGACCTCGTTGATCACCGGTTTCTCCAGCCGCCCTACGGCTGCACCGAGTTCGTCGTTCGCGACATCATGCGGCGCTACATGGGCTGGTACGACGGCAATCCGTCGATGCTCTTCCCCAGCCGCAAGTCAGAGATTGCCGGTGAACTCGTCCAACTCGTTGGGAGCGCTCGCCCCATCGTTGACAGGGCTGCGGTGCTCGGCCGATCCTCGGACGTCTCCGATTTGCAGCTTGCGTTACACCTTCTGGATGTCGTGCTCGAGAACCACGGCGACGAGGCTCACCGCGCCAGTGCATTGAAGGCTGAGATCCTCGAGGCTCGCGCCAAACACGAGCGGTCCTTTGTCGCCCACAACATCTTGCTCTCGGCGGCAGCTCTCGAACGTGACAACGCAGCCGCAGGCGGTGGCTCAACGAATACCTCTGGCGTCGATCGATGTTGAGAGATCGGTGAACAAGAGCACCATCGCTTGAGCATCAGCCACGTGCGGAGTCCAAGTGGTCGACAGGAATTCGCTTGATCATCACTCCGCAAGCCGTCACGGTCGCGAAGTGCGCGACGCAGCGTGGAAGCGGCTTCGCAGCTTGGGACAGGTCGAGGGCGTCGTAATGCTCCGCCAAATCGGACCAGATCGCACCGGCTTTGCTGGAAGGTCGGTCTACGAACGGGCGACTGCCAAGGTACGGATGCGGCGTTCGATATTTCCGGGCGATGGGTGGAACTGCCAGTGGATGTGAGCCCCAAAGGGCACACATCCACTGCCAGAACGATCCAATTCCTCGACGGGTTCGCTCCAGACCCTGTCGATGGTGTTCCGGTCGAACTCCCGCTACACACTCGTCGCGAGACCTGCATGAGCATCCCCAGCGAGATGCGAGATGCGAGATGCGAGATGCGAGATGCGATTCCGCATGCGGTGCCCCGTGTTGCCGGCGACGTGTAGCCAGCCGGGAAAGTTTGGCACCAGCCCACCACGGTGACCAGCGGTCATAAGATTACGACCAGCTCAGGAACCGTCCTCGAGCGCAACGAGTGCGTGTCAGCGCGTGAGCATCTGGATCACGATCGCCGCAGCGATGACGCCTCGGCTGCTCCAACCGATCGCGCGAATCCAGTTCGTTCGGACCAGACGCCTGTGGCGAAGCGGATCGAAGCCGTGAGCAAGGGCTGCGTGTTGCGGCACCTGTAAGAACACGGTGCTGGCATGAATCACGCCGAGCACAGCCACACCAACAAGCGCCCAGACGCGCGACACTCCGGTGGGTGGGGCGATCGCCAGCCACAGCGCAGTGACTCCCTCGGTAGCCATCAACGGACCGACGACGAACGACGTGAGCCGCTGATGCGACTCTTCGTATGCGGCAAATCCCTCGGCCCCTACGGCTGCGAAGAGCGGGTAGTGCACCACCTGCACGAACCAGATGAGTCCCACCATGGTTGCCGTAGCGAACAGGTGGGCGGTCAACAGGATTGCCTCGATGGTATTCATTGGCTCACCACTATCTTGACCACGCATGATCAAAACTACCGGCGAGGCAGAATCAATCGTCGGTGTCAGCTGCGAGCGCCGGTGAACGCAACGCATCCGCTGATGGGATCTTCGGTGCTCGTTGCCGGGGCAACGGGCGGTCTCGGCCGTGCCATCGGTGCCGAGTTGGCGCGCCGCGGTGCAGTACTCACGCTTGTGTCGCGCAGCGCTGAACGCCTTGGCGAACTCGACCTACATGGGGCGCGCGCCGCACTCGACTTGCGGTCCCCCGAAGCCTGTGCGGCGGCAGTGACTACGGCCGTGGGTCACTGCGGACGTCTCGACGTGGTGATCAATGCAGTTGGTGTGGTGGCGTTCGGCGCGTTGGACGATTTGTCGATCGACACGATGGAAGAACTGTTCCTCACCAACACGTTCGTGCCGATCATGCTCGCTCGGGCTGCGCTACCAGTGCTGCAACCGGGCGGGGCGTTGGTCAACATCTCGGGCGTGATCGCCGAAATGAACCTCCCCGGGATGGCAGCGTACGGCGCGTCGAAAGCGGCGGTCCGCTCGTTTGACCAGGCGCTCGCACGAGAGGCTCGTCGGCGCAATGTTCGTGTCCTCGATGCCCGACCGCCACATACCGAGACCGGCTTGGCCGAGCATCCACTTGCCGGCACTGCACCGCGCATGCCGGCGGGACTCGCTCCAGCGCACGTTGCCACCGTGATCTGTGATGCTCTCGAATCCGGTGCCAGCGACCTGCCCAGCACGGCGTTCACGACCTGATACCGCGGTCGCAATGGTTGTGCCTCGACCGACTCCGAGCGGGTATTCGGCGACCATGCTCGGCTGACAGCAGTGCCGATCTCAGTGCCGATCTGTAGTTCCTGACGATGGGTGGAACTGGCCGTGGATGCGCGCCCTGCAGGGCTCACATCCACTGCCAGAACGCGCACTGCCGACGTGCAGTGGTCATTCGCCAAGGTGCGTCCCGACGCTGATGAGAGTGCCCCGTCTGAACCCCGGCACTAGGGTCGGTTGCGTGGACAGAGTCGCAGAACTTCATGCAGCAGCCCTCGCCGTACAGCAGCACGCGCATTGCCCGTATTCGCACTACAAGGTCGGGGCAGCCATCCTCACCACCACGGGGCGCATCTTCGCCGGATGCAACGTGGAGAACGCCGCCTATCCGCAGGGCGCGTGTGCCGAGGCCAACGCCATCGGCGCGATGGTGTCAGCTGGCGAGACCAAGATTGCTGCGGTGCTCACCGTGTGCGACGGCGAGGTATTGGGCACCTGCTGCGGCGGTTGCCGTCAGCGCATCCGCGAGTTCGCCGACCTCGACGTGCCCATCTACGCCGCCGACGGCAACGGCGTACGCGCCACGTTCACGCTCGGTGAGTTGCTGCCCCATTCGTTCGGGCCCGACCACCTGCACTGACCACCTGCACTGACCACCTGCACTGATCACGCAGGAGTGCTCTACGATCGAACCGATGTCTGATCGTCTGCCCTATCTGTCGTCCAAGCTCCAGGGTTTTGGAACCACCATCTTCGGTGAAATGTCCGCGCTGGCACTTGCCACCGACTCGGTCAACCTCGGCCAGGGTTTCCCCGACACCGATGGCCCGCGTGAGGTGCTCGATGTAGCGATCGCAGCAATCAACAGCGGCCAGAACCAATACCCACCGGCCATTGGCGTCGCCAGCCTGCGCGAGGCCATTGTCGAACACCAGCAGCGCTTCTACGGCCTGAGCTTCGATGCTGCCACCGAGGTGCTGGTCACCGCAGGATCCAGTGAAGGACTGGCCAGTGCGCTGCTGGCCCTGCTGGACACCGGCGACGAGGTCATCACGTTCGAGCCGATGTTCGACATCTATCAGGCATGTATTGCGATGGCCGGCGGGCAGGTACGAGCCATCACACTGCATCCGCCGGCATTCGGCATCGACCTCGACGAAGTACGAGCAGCGGTCACCCCGCGCACCAAGCTGATCCTGCTCAACTCGCCGCACAACCCCACCGGCAAGGTGTTCACCCGCGGCGAACTGCAGGGCATCGCCGACATCGCCATCGAGCACGATCTCATCGTGGTCACCGACGAGGTCTACGAGCACCTTGCGTTTGACGGCCTCGAGCACATCCCGCTCGCCACGCTGCCCGGCATGCGCGATCGCACGCTCACCGCATCAT
>WLMZ01000052.1 GCA_009726095.1 Actinomycetota bacterium | reverse complement strand
TCGACGTCGTGGATGCTGTGCTCCAACAGGGTGCCCGATCCGGCGAGCGCCTTGTCGCCGCGCCAGGTGCTGCCGTAATGGCCCTGCACCGGGATGAACTGATCGTCGCGGAAGACCACGGCCATCACCCGACCGGCGGTGGCTTCGGTCACCAGGTGCCGCGCCCACAGGTATGCGGGCGAGCGACGGAGCACCAGGCCGACCTGGTTGGTGATGCCTGCCCGGTCGACCGACGCGGCCATGTACTCGGCCGCATCCAGCGACATGGCCAGTGGCTTCTCGCAGAAGATGTGCAGCCCCCGCTCGGCTGCCTTGGCCACGAGCCGTGGGTGCTCGCTGGTCCAGGTGCAGACGTACACGGCATCGCACGAATCGAGCACTTCGTCCTCGGTGGCGCACACGGTGTGGCCCGAGACAGCAGCGAACGCCTGGGCGCGTGCGGTATCGGGGTCGTAGACCCCGGCGCGCACGACCCCGCACTGCGCCTCGGCCCCGCTGCGGCGCAGGCTCTTGCTGTGATAGCTGGCGATCAAACCGGCACCCAGGAACCCCACCCGCAATCCAACGCCCATGGACCACGACGCTAGTGGGTGCTGTTGGCGTGCGCTTCCCCGTACGTTCACCTTCAAGGGTGGGCAACAGCCGGTCACCACGGCAGGATGGACGTATGCGAATCCTGCTCACGAACGACGACGGCATCGACTCGGTGGGCTTGCACGTGCTCGCCCGCGCCATGCGCCGCCACGGCGACGTGGTGGTCGCGGCGCCAGATCGGGAATTCTCGGGTGCCGGTGCGGCGCTCGGCGCCTTGCATCTGATGCAGCCCGAGGTGCACCAATGCACCATCGAGGGCATCGACGAGGCATGGTCGGTCACCGGACCCCCGGCGCTGTGTGTGATGTTCTCCCGCCTCGGTGCGTTCGGGGCGCCCTTCGATCTGATCGTGTCCGGCATCAACCCCGGAGCGAACGTGGGCCGCTCGGTGTACCACTCGGGCACCATCGGTGCTGCGCTCACCGCCCGCAACGGCGGCATTTCTGGCGTCGCAGTCAGCCAGGCCGTGACCGGGTTCGGGGTCGAGGGCCAGGGTTGGGACGAGATGCTCATCGGCCAGAAATGGGAGACCGCTGCTGCCGTGGCCGACGCCTTCGTGGAGGGCCTTGTGGCCGACATGCCGGCCGATCCGGTGGTCGTCAACCTCAACGTGCCCAACGTGGAGATCGATCAGATCAAGGGCTGGCGCCGCGCCACGGTCGGTATGGAGCCGCCGCGCAAGATGGCCGGTGCCGTGCTCGAACCCAAGCAGGGCCACGCCGGCACGTTCCACGTACGGATGTCGTGGGGCGATGCTCTGGCGTTGCCCACTCACACCGATGGCGGCATCGTTGAGGCCAACGAGGTCGCCATCACCTATCTCAGCCGCATCGAGCACTGCGAGCGCGACGACATGGGCCTGGGCGAAGCGAGCTTGCACAGAATGCTCAGTCGCTGACCCGCAGTCGGGTCGGGCCAGTGCCTATGGGCGACGTTCGCAGTCGGCCAGCGTGACGGTGCGATCGGCGATCGCAGCAGCTTCGTCGCGGTCGTGGGTCACGATCAGCGCAGTGGTGGCGGTGGATCGCAGCAAGTGGGAGAGCTCGTTGGCCAACTGATCGTGCAACTCGCGGTCGAGCCCGGTGAGCGGCTCGTCCAGCAACACGATGCGCGGCGACGGGGCCAGAGTTCGTGCCAGCGCAACACGTTTTGCCTCGCCGCCGGAGAGTCCGGTCACCCGCCGCCCGGCGAATTGGTCGAGGCCGATCATGCTGAGTAGTTCGGTGACGCGCCGACTGCGCCGGGCCACCTCCCACCCCTGCATCCGGAGGCCGAACTCGATGTTCTGTGCAACCGTGCGGTGGGGGAACAGCTGCTCGTCCTGAAAGACCATGCCGATGTTGCGTCGGTGGGTGGACAGAGTGGTGATGTCGACAGCGTCGAGCGCCACGCTGCCGCTGTCGGGCACGAGCAACCCGGCGATCACGCGCAGCAGCGTGCTCTTGCCTGAGCCGGAGGGGCCGAGCAGGGCCACGATCTCGCCGTTCGCAACATCGATCGAAACCCGGTTCAGTACTTGGCGCTCGCCGAACGACACGCTGACATCGCGAACTTCAAGCACGTTGGTCCGATCCAAGTCGTACGGCTTCCACGGCCCCAATGATGACAAAGGTCAACGCTGCGAGCACGGTTGCCAGCACGTACCCCTGCGCGTGCAACAGTGCTCCGGGACGATTGAGCAGCCGTTCGATCGCGATCGGCAGGGTCTCGCGGCCGCTGCGGGTGAGCAGCGATGTGGCGCCGAACTCGCCGAGCGAGATGGCCAGTGCGAAGCCGGCGCCGGTGAGCAGTGGGCGTCCCAGCATGCGCAGATCGATCTCACGCCAGACCCGTATCGGCGACGCACCGAGGGTGCTGGCAGCGTCGCGCAGATCCGGATCGATCGACCGCAGGACCGGCAGAAGCAGGCGCACCACGAACGGCGTGGCCACCAGCGCGTGACCGAGCGGGATCATCCAGGGTGAACCGCGCCAGTCGAACGGTGCGGTGTCGAAGGTGATCAGCAGGCCGAAGCCGATGGTGACGGCGCTGGTGCCCAGTGGCAACATCAGCCCGGTGTCGAGCAGACGTCCGCCCCGGCGGAGCGTGCTGATGGCCAGTGCTGCGCAACCGCCCACGACAACGCTGATCACCATCGCGATCAGGGCGAAGCGCAACGACGTGACGACGGACGCCAGCGGATCGAAACCGGCCACCACCGTTGGCCGGCTGGCATCGTTGGCGTGGGCGCCGAACACCGAACGCCACGCCGCCAGCGAGTGACCCGGGCCGGTGCGAAGGCTCCGGTCGACCAGCGCAGCCACGGGCACAGCGATGGCGACGAGGATCGCAATCGTGGCGCCGATGACGAAGGCGCGTTGGCGAGGCGTGCGCGCCCGCTGCCGGTGGGTGAGTGGCGCCAGATCGAGGGCCCGGCGGTGCGTGGTCTGCAGGCGCGAGAACCAGGCAACCGCCAGGCCGAGGACCACTAGCTGTGCGACCGACAGCACAGCGGCAACGCCCACGTCGCCGAAGCGGGTGGCCTGCTGCCAGATCTCTACCTCCAGCGTCGGGTGCGCCGGGCCACCGAGTAGCCGCACCACGCCGAACGATGTGAAGGTGAACAGGAACACGATGCTGGCGGATGCGGCGATGGCAGGTGTGAGCAACGGCAGGGTGATCTCGCGCATCGTGCGCGACGGTGAAGCGCCGAGTGTGCGGGCTGCCGCACCGAGGTCGGGGGGCAGTTGCTCCCAGAGGCCACCGACGCCGCGCACCACCACCGCGACGTTGAAGAACACATGGGCCATCACGATGGCGATCACGCTCTGATCGAGCCGGTCCGGGAGCAGGGCCAGGAACGCTGCACCCACCACGACGGTGGGCAGCACGAACGGCACGGTGATGGCTGCCGTGAGCAGTCGTCGCCCACGGAACTCGAACCGGGCGAGCAGGTATGCGGGGACCAACCCGATCGCCACGGTGAGCATGGTGCTGAGGCCCGCCTGCCAGGTGGTGAACCACGCAATGTGGCGGATCGCTGGGTCATGCAGGGCCGAGCGCAACGACTCGAGCGTGAACGACCGCCCGATCAGCGTGCCGACCGGCCACAGGTAGAACACTCCAATGAACACGGTGGCGGGCACGGCAAGCCCGCCCACCACCCATCGGGGCAGTCGGTTGGAGCTGCTCTCGGCGCGGCGGTCGGGGCGCGTCACCGCACCACGATCTCGGTCCAGGTGGTGATCCAATCCTTCGACTTGGCCTCGATCTCAGCAGGTGACACGGTGAGCGGATCCTTCGGGCGCACGGCGTAGTCGGTGAACTCCTGTGGCACCGTGGCCCCGGTGCGCACCGGGTACACGAACAGCGTGAGCGGCAGCATTTCCTGAAAGGCCATCGACACGAGGTAATCGACCAGTTGCCCGGAAGCGGTGGGGTACTTGGTGCCGCGCAGCACGCCGGCGAACTCCACCTGATGGAAACAGCTCGACGCCATCACCCCGGTGGGGGCGGTGTCGGGTCGTGGGGAAGCAAAGACCACCTCGGCGGGCGGGCTGGACCCGTAACTGACCACGAGTGGGCGGGGGCCCTTGCCCGTGGAGGCCGAGAACTGTTCGTAGTACGCCTGATCCCAACTGTCGACGACGCTGACCCCGTTCGCTCGGAGGCTCTGCCAGTACTGCTGCCAACCAGCGTCGCCCGATGCTGCAATGGTGGCGAGCATGAACGCCAGCCCGGGTGACGAGGTGGCCGGGTTCTCTACCACCAGCAGATCCCTGTACGCGGGCTGGGTGAGTTCATCAAGCGTGGTCGGTGGCGCCAACTCGTGTTCGGCGAACCAGGCGATGTCGTAGTTGATGCAGACGTCGCCCTCATCGACGGGGGTGAGCTCGTGCCTGGGGGCGAGGGCCACTGCTTCGGGGTTGAGTGCACTCAGTTGCGGCGAGGTGTACGGCCGGAACACTTCGGACCGCAGAGCCCGCGCCAGCAGCGTGTTGTCGACGCCCCACATGACGTCGCCCTCTGGCTTGCCGGCGGTGAGCGCAGCCTTCGACAACATGGTTCCTGCATCGCCCGCCGTGACCACTTTGACGGCGATGCCGGTGGCTGTGGTGAAGGCGTTGAAGGCTTCGGGCTCCACGCTGAACGAGTCGTACGCGACCAGGGTGAGTGATGTGGGCTTGGGTTCTGGGCTCGATGTCGTTCCGCTGCCGCACGCCGCCGCGATCAGTGCAAGTGCAACTACTGAAGCGGTGTGTCGTTTCATGGGTGGTCTCCGAAATGATTGGGAATGACGATGGTGAGGATCCCGGCAGCGATGCTGACGTGAAGGTCGGGTTCGTCGGTCTGGTTGCTGATACCGAGGCTCGATGCAGGGTGGATCGATGCAGCATGGAGAGGCCATCGGGCACCGCTCAGCGTGACTCCCTGCACCTCGCCGTGGAGGGCCAGCAACGAGAACGTCGCACCGAGCGGTAGGCGCAGGTTCGCAGTGCGCGGACCGTGCAGCACCTGCACCATCGTGGTGCCCCACCGCCCGGTCACCGAGTCGCACTCGGCCAGGGAGGAGTGACCCAGCGCGGTGAGCGCAGCGAGGGTATGGTCCAGTCGGTCACCGCCACCGCCGAGCAGCAGCACATGGGTCGCTCCCGCAGCCACTGCGGCGGCCAGGGCGAGCTCGGTATCGGTGGAGTCCTTGTCGGCCGGGTGGGCATCCACCGTGATGTCCATTCGGTGCGCCCAGGCCAGCCCCTCGCTGCTGATCGAATCGAGGTCACCCACCACCGATGAGGGGACCAACCCGGCCGCCAGGGCATGGTCGAGCCCGGAGTCGGCCGCGACAATGAACGCATCGGGCGGTAGATCACGAACGGCATGTGGCGACAGGGGATCCCCGCCGACGATGACGATTGCGGTTCTGGTGCGTGACACCGGTTGCTTCCCTCCGCTGGCATTACCCAGATCAGGTTTGAAGGGTCGATGCCGGCGTGCACCCTCTCAGCCCGCCGAACCTGCGAGCTCCCCGTGTGTTGAGCAGATCATAGCGCCGATTGGTTGACGACCAGCGGCCGTGCCCAGAGCTGTGCCGTGCAGACTAGGGTCGGGCGAATGCCAAGCGACTTTGCCTTGAAGACCATGAACGCCGTGCATCGGACCATCTTGAAGGCCAGCTTTGGCCGCGTCGGCTGGAGCGCTGGCAACATGCCGGTACTCGAGCTCACCACCATCGGTCGCAAGAGCGGCGAACCCCGCTCGGTGATGTTGACATCACCGTTGCAGGAGGGCGCGACCATCGTCATTGTTGCGTCCCGTGGTGGTGACGATCAGCATCCGGCGTGGTTGCTCAACCTGCGCGACACGCCGCAGGTGCAGGTGGCGTTCAAGGGTGCTGCCAAGCAGTCCATGTCGGCCAGAGTGGCCACTGCCGACGAACGGGCGCGCATGTGGCCGTTGATCACTGCCACGTACAAGAACTACGCCGGTTATCAGACCAAGACCCAGCGCGAGATCCCGCTGGTCCTGCTCGAACCGGCGGCCTGAGGTCCGGCGGCCCTGACGGCCCGTGGGTCAGGCCCCGGGCCCGCGCTGGTTCATCAGCACGAAACTCAGCAGCCCCCCGAGCACCAGGCCCATGCCGAGCAACTGCCAGCCGTGCAGGGTTTCGCCGACGATCAGGAACGACCACACGGCGGCAAGGGCCGGCTGGGCCACCTGGGCGATGCCGATGGTGCCGATGGGGATGGTCTTTTGTGCGAACACCATCAGGCCGTGTGCGCCCACGCCGGTGACGACGGTGAGCAGCGCGATGTAGCGCCAGCCCGTGCTGCTGACATCGAACATGTTGCCGTTGATCAGCGCCAGCGGCAGCACGGTCACGATGGCGATCGGTGTGATCGAGGCCATGAAGGTGACCACGTCCATGTCGCGACGGAAATGCCGCGTGGTGGCGATGTAGGTGGCCCACAGCATCATCGCCGTGATGCCGAGCAGGTTGCCCTTCATCGAGGCATCGCCCTTGGCCGGAGCCGTGAACAACACGATTGCCACGCCGCCGAAGGCCACGAGCGCGAAGAACAATGCACGAACGTTGATGTACTCCTTGAAGAACCTCGCACCGATGGGCACCACGAGGAACGGCGTGAGCGAGCCGATCAGTTCGGCGTTGGCCACGCTGTTGTGTGTGGCCCCTGCATAGAAGCAGGTGATGTTGAGACCGAAGAAGATGCCCGGGATGAGGGCCTGTTTGAGGTTGGCGAGGCGGATGTGGCGACCGCGGGTCCAGAGGATTCCGTTCCACACAATGGTGGTGGTGACCATGCGCCAGAACGCCACCAGTACCCCAGGGGTATGGGCGCGTTTGACCAGCGTGGACCCGAGCGAGAAACACAGCACGACGCCGATCACGGCGACCAGGCCGACCCTGCGGTTGCTCGGCGCTCGGCGGGTGGGGGCTGTCTCGTGCGCGAGGGTCACTGAGGCAGGTCCCGGTACAGGTCGGGTTCGATGTAGATCAGGCCCACCGTGGGCACACGGGCGCGAATGGCCCGTTCGGCATCGTCCACCGCGACGGCCAGATCGGCCATCGAGATCTCGCGTTCGAATTCGACCTTGGCCGCCACCATCAGTTCCTCGGGGCCGAGGTGCAGGGTGCGGATGTGGATCATCCGGATGACGCGTGGAGACGATGTCAGCGCCTCGATCACGGCCTCCTGGTCGATGCTGGAGGCGGCTTCGCCGATGAGCAGGGCCTTCATGCGCACGGCGAGGATCACAGCGATCACCATCAGCAACAGGCCAATGGCCACCGACCCGAGGGCGTCCCATCGGGCGTTGTCGGTGAGCGAGGTCATGACCACGCCGAACAGAGCGAACACCAGGCCGATCTCGGCACCAACGTCCTCGAGCAGCACGATCGGTAGTTCGGGTTGCTTGGCGGTGCGGACGAACCGCCAGTAGGACATCTCGGCAGGCTTCACATGGCGCACCTCGCGTACGGCCGTGAGCAACGAGAACGTCTCCAGCGCAACGGCGGCAAGCAGAATGCCCACCGCGACGCCGATGCTCTCGGCGGCGTGCGGGTGCAGGAGCTTCTGTACGCCTTCGTACAGTGCAAACAGGCCGCCACCGCTGAACAACACCAGTGCCACCACGAAGGCCCAGAAATAGCGCTCGTTGCCGAAGCCGAACTGGTGGGTCTCCGTGGGCGCCCGACGCGATCGCTTACCACCGAACATGAGCAGCGCCTGATTGCCGGTGTCGGCCAGCGAGTGGCTGGCCTCGGCCAGGAGACCGGCCGAACCGGTGATCAGGAAGCCAGTGAGCTTGGCGACCGCGATACCCAGGTTGGCGAAGAACGCTGCGATGATCGCCTTTCGGCTGCCTTCCTGCACACGGTTAGGTTGCCATACTTGGGGTAGAAGCGCGGCAATCAGGTCGCGGCAATGGAAGGGGATCGACGTGGGTCAACTCGACGGACGGGTGGCACTGGTCACCGGTGGGGGCCGCGGCATCGGACGCGGTATCTCCGAACTGCTCGCAGCACACGGGGCGAGCGTTGCAGTCAACTATCGGCGAGATGCCGATGCAGCGGCCGAGACCGTGGCGACCATCCGCGCCGCCGGTGGCACGGCGTCGGCATATGCCGCGTCCGTGGATGACGCCGACGCAGATCGGGCGATGGTCGACGCCGTCGTTGCTGATTTTGGCTACATCGATCTGCTCGTCTGCAACGCAGGCATCGCGTCCCGCGGTCAATCGGTCGCAGACACCGACCCTGCCGAGATGCAGCGCGTTGTCGCCACCCACGCCTTCGGCGCGCATCATCTCTCGCGCCTGGTGCTGCCATCCATGCGCCTGCGGGCGCGTGGCGACATCGTGATGATCTCCTCGGTGGCCACCTCGCACATGGGCGCCAACGGGGCGCCCTACAACATGGGCAAGGCCGCACTCGAGGCCCTGGCCCGGACGCTCGCCAAAGAGGAGCGCCGCCACGGCATTCACGTGAACACCGTGGCGCCCGGCCTGGTCGAGACCGACATGGGTGTGCGTCTGGCCAGGGCAATGACCGGCGACGCCGATATGCATGATCTCCGTGGGCTCGACGCAAGTTCGCCCTTCGGCCGGGTCTGCCAGCCCCTCGATGTGGCCAATGTGGTGTTGTGGCTCTGCAGCGACGGGGCGGGCTATGTCACCGGCCAGCGCATCGAGTGCGACGGGGGCGGTCCGGGCTGAACCGCACCGCTCCGTCGACCCAGCCGGTAGCGTTTTCGGCGTGAGCCCCCTTTCTGCACAAGTCGACGCCGAACTGATCATCTCCGTCACCTCCGCCGCCCACGCGCAGATCATCACCATGCGCGATGACGAGCCCGAAACCGATCGCCTCGGGCTCCGGCTCGAGATCATCAGCGAACCCGGGCAGGAATTCCGATACGACCTCTCGTTCGAGGTCACCACCAAGGCAGCGATCACTGATCAGGTGCGCACGCACGATGGACTCAAGGTCATCATCCCGGCCAAGGACATTGATCTGCTCACCGGAGCCACGCTCGATTTCACCGACTCGCAGGGTCTGGTCATCCGCAACCCGAACAAGCCTTCGGCGCCACAGATCGAGGGTCTGGTGCGCGACGACGCGCTGTCGGCCGAGATCGAGGCGGTCATCTCCAGCGAGGTCAATCCGGCGCTCGCTGCGCACGGTGGCTTCGTTACCTTTGTGGGTCACGACACCGAGGGCACGGCGTTTCTCACCATGGGTGGCGGTTGCCACGGATGCTCGATGAGCCGCATGACCATGCTCGATGGGGTACAGACGATGATCGTCGAGCAGATCGACGCGATCGAGCGGGTGAAGGATCTCACCGATCACACCAGCGGCGAGAACCCGTACTACCACTGACCCCGGGCGCTCGGCACTGACCCGGACATGCCGCTAGCTCCAGCGGATCTGCACACCGTCGCGGAACAGGGCGAGCACCGCCGCATCGCCCGCGATGCCGAGTCGCTCGGTGCCCTGGCGGTTCCACAGCGCTTCGTAGATGTCGGAGCTGGCACCACCCACCGTGCAGTCAGCGTCTGCTGCCGAACGCACCGCGAGCCGCTTCGTCACTGCGGGCTGATCGCTGATCGTCACCAGCCATGTGGCTGCGGTGTCGTCGGGCGCGATCAGTAATCGCCGCGGTACATCGCTGCGCAGCTGCGTGCGCTTGCGCGGCGCAAAGCCCGTGAGCAGTTCGTCGATGCCGTCGGCGGCCATGTCAGCGGTGAAGCCGGTGTCGCGGCCGAGGGCCGACTCGGCATCGACCCGGTGCATGGCGACCTCGTGCGCCTGGCGCCGGGCCCAGAAGAGTCGCGGGGCCGGGGCATCCTCGAGGAAGGTGAAGCAACGCAGCTCGGGATCCGCACTGCGCAGGGTTGCCGTCAACGCGCGGGCGCCGTCCTCGAACCAGCTCACCAAGTCGTCGTCGCCGGGCAGCGCTCCGAGGTACTCCTCGGTTTGCTCGGCCGGGTTCATCAGCGCGTGGCGCACCAAGGCTCCGCACCAGCGCTGCACCTCGCCGATGTGCAGCACCAGGTCGCGCATCACCCATTCGGGACATGGGGGAAGTGCCGCGTCGGGACCGGCCTCGCGGGCCGCAGCGGCCAACAGGGCGCTGTCGGACTGGAGCGCAGCGAGATACTGATCGATGTTCAACATGTGTTTCCGTTCTTGGGTTGCATGGGATGTCTCATCTGAGGCTTTCGTATCGAGCGCATATCGCCGGTCGGTGACCGGCATTGATCGACAGCGACCCTCTCGTTTACGCTCGGGCGAATGAGCTCTGACCCGGGTCGACTGTACGCCGCCGCACGCGAACGAATCACTGCAATTGCGCAGGATCTCCCCGCCGGAGCCGCCGAGCGCGTCTGTCCGGCCACGCCGGAATGGACCGTGCACGAGGTGCTTGCGCACCTGCGCGGCGTCACGGAAGACGTTCGCTTGGGCAATCTCGTTGGTGTCGCCACCGACCCGTGGACCGCGAAGCAGGTCGAACGGCTCGGTGCGACCCCGATCGCTGAGTTGTTGTCCGGCTGGGCCGAGGACGCGCCGCTCATCGAAGCGGTGCTCTCCATGCCGAACCCGGGTGAGGCGCTGCTCGCCGTGTTCGATGCGCACGCCCATGAGGCCGACCTGCGCGGCGCGCTGGGTCTTGCGCCGTTTCTCGCCGACGAGTTCGCCGAGTGGTGCGCACCCAAGTTCGCACGGGGCTTCATTGCCAAAGCCGCCGCGGCCGACCTGCCGGGCGTGCAGGTGGTGACTGACGAGGGCGATCGCATCGGTGCCACCGATGCGCCCACGGTGCTGCGCCTCAGCCGGTTCGAGTTTTTCCGCGCTGTGCTCGGGCGTCGCAGCGCAGCGCAGGTGCTGGCGTACAACTGGGGTTCGGCCGATGCGGCCGCCTACCTGACGCACCTCTTCGTGTTCGGGCCGCGCGCCGACGATCTCGTCGAGTAGCAGCACACGTCCCGCCAGCGGCGAACGATGTGCTCACCCTCCGCGCTGTGGCCCGCGGACGAGCTGGCCCGGCAACTCGCCGGTGAACTCGTCGTCGGCAACCGTCTGCACGCCGTTCACGAACGTGGCCCGGTAACCATGTGCCTTCTGCACTAATCGCCGACCCTTGGCCGGTAGGTCGAAGGCCATACGTGGCATCTCGAACGACAGTGCGTCGTAGTCGATCAGGTTGAGGTCAGCGCGCATGCCCGGGGCCACGAGACCACGGTCGAGCAGCCCGTACAGCTGCGCGGTCTGGCGGGTCTGGCGGTGCACCACATGTTCGAGGGCCAGACGCGGGCCACGGGTGCGGTCGCGCGTCCAGTGGGTGAGCATAAAGGTGGGCGTGCCGCCGTCGCAGATGGCCCCGCAGTGTGCGCCCGCGTCGCTGAGCCCCATGCGCGTGCGGTCGTGCAGGGTGGCCTCATAGGTCATCGACAGGTCGCCATAGCTGTAGTTGAAGAAGGGGGCGTAGATCATGCCGTTGCCATCGTGGCTGGTGAGTTGATCGAGGATCAGCTGCATCGGAGCAACGCGTTGGACGTCGGCTCTGGCCGCGACCGATGCGGCGGCGTCGGGCTCGTAGTCGATGTTGGCGCCGTCGACGGGGTAGATGCGGCCGAGCTTGTCCAGCACCACGGCCCGGAACAACCCGCCATCGTCGGGGATGTCCTCGATGATGCGTCGTCGGCGTTCTGGCTCGGCAAGTGCGAGCAGCCGCTCGGGCATGGGCAGGTGGGCCACCTCGGCGTAGGCGGGATGGAACAACAACGGATGCACGCTGCCGTGCAGGCAGTACAGGATGCCGATCGAGCGCCCGGCAATCTGGGCGTACAGTGCCACACCCGCCGCTGCGGCCTCATCGAGCAGGCCGAGCACCTCGCGCCACACATCGGGTGCAGTGTCGGGTTGGTTCAGGTTCACGCACACGGGGTGTCCGGTGATGGCGGCGAGATCGCGCATCCACGGCCATTCGTCTACGGGCAGGCGGGCGTGCTCGGGGGCGAACTGGAACACGCCGTGACCGGCGCGGCGAATGGCTGCACCGATACCGAGCAACTCGTCAGCGCTGGCGGTGGTGCCTGGCACCAACTCGCCGCCCTTGCTGCGGTGCAGCGGTGTGCGGCTGGTGCTGAATCCCAGGGCGCCGGCGCGCAGGGCCTCCTCGACGAGCCGGGCCATGCCGGCGATGTCGTCGGCGGTGGCGGGTTCGTTGGATGCACCACGCTCGCCCATCACGAACGCGCGTAGCGGCCCGTGGGCGATCTGGGTGCCGATATCGAGCGCATGCGGGTGGGCGGAGATGGCATGCAGGTACTCGGGGAACGTGGTCCAATCCCACGTGATGCCCTCGGTCATCGCCGAACCGGGAATGTCCTCGACTCCCTCCATCAACTCGATCAACCACTCGTGCCGATCGGGATGCGCCGGGGCGAACCCGACGCCGCAGTTGCCCATCACGATGGTGCTTACCCCGTGCCACGACGATGGGGTCATCCACGGGTCCCAGCTCACCTGGGCGTCATAGTGGGTGTGGACATCGACCCAGCCCGGGGTGAGCAGTAGGCCATCGGCGTCGATTACCCGACCGGCATGGCTGCTCGACCCAACACCCACGGCGTCGACGGACGTGATCTGCCCCGCGTCGACGGTGACATCAGCCATGCGCTGCGTTGCGCCACTGCCATCGACGAGCCGAGCGTTGCGGATGACCAGATCTGCCATGGCGCCAGTTGAGCAGATCGGCCGTCAGGCGTTGGGTTCGGGGGCGATGTGGCGGATCGCCTCGTGGTGCAGCAGGCCGTTGCTGCTCACCGCCGAGTCGGACTCAAAGGTGCGCACACCGAGGCGGTCGGTGAACGTGCCGCCCGCCTGTTCGACCACCACCTGTACGGCGGCGAGATCGTACGGCTGGACACCGATGGCATCGACTGCGATCTCCATTGCCCCTTCGGCCACGAGCATGTGCTGCCAGAAGTCGCCGAAGCCACGGGCCCGGTAGGCGGCCTGCTGCAGCTGCACCAGCCGCCCGGTGAGCCCGAGCGTGTCCCAGCCGGGGCTGTAGGTGACACACACCTGGGCGTCGGCCAGGGAATCGATGCTGGACACCCGGATGGGCAGGCCGTTGACCGATGCACCGAGTCCTACCGCACCGGACCAGCGGCGCTGCATCACCGGAGCCGAGACGACGCCCACCACCGGTCCGAGTTCGGCATGGGTGAGCGCGATGAGCGTTGCCCACACGGGGATACCGCGCACGAAGTTGCTGGTGCCATCAATGGGGTCGACGATCCAGCGCCATGGTGAGTTGGCGTTGCCCGAGACGCCGGCCTCCTCGCCGAAAAAACAGTGGTCGGCGTAGGCCTGTGCGGTTGCGGCGCGTAGCGCCGCCTCGGTCTGACGATCGGCCTCGGTGACCTCGCTGCGATCGGGCTTGCGATCCACGGTGAAGGCGCGCCGCTGGTAGTGCGGCATGGTGATGGCGTCGGCGATGTCGGCGAGCGTCAGCGCGAACGCCAGCTCCGCAGCCAGATCATGCGTACTCACGTTCACGGTGTTCAGGGTGCCCACGCCCGGATGGTAGCGGCAATGCCCGCGGCATCGAGTCCGAGTTGGGCGAGGATGCGGTCGGGCTTGGCCTGCGGGATGAACCGGGTGGGCACGCCCAGTACGGCGATCGGAACCTTGGCGTCGATGGCGTGCACCTGATCGGCGATGGTCATGCCGATGCCGCCGTCGCGAATGCCGTCCTCGACCGTGACGACCAACGCGTGACGGGCAGCATCGGCGATCATGTCGGGATCGAGCGGGGCACAGCTGCGCACGTCCCAGACGCAGACGCTGCGGCCCTCGGCGGCGAGCTGTTCGGCGGCCTTCTCGGCGATGGCCACCATCTTGCCGATGGCGAGCACGCACACGGTTCCGTCACCGGGCATGGTGCGCCGCGCATGGAGGCCGCTGCCGACCTCGAGTTCGCCCACCTGCGTGGCGGCGCCCTTGGGGTAGCGGATCACCACCGGGCCGTCGTCGGCGAGCGTGAGGGCATCGTGCAGCATCACGCTGAGCTCCTGTGCGCTCGATGGCGCCAACACGCGCATACCGGGCACCTTCGACAGCAGCGCCATGTCGTACACGCCGTGATGGCTGGGCCCGTCGTCGCCCGTGATGCCGGCGCGATCGAGGCACAGGATCACGGGGAGCCGGTGCAGGGCGACGTCGTAGACAACCTGATCCCATGCCCGCGACAGGAACGTGGAGTACAGCGCGACCACCGGGCGAAGGCCACCCATGGCCATACCCGCAGCGCCGGTGACAGCGTGTTGCTCGGCGATGCCGACATCGAAGAAGCGGTCCGGGAAACGCGCCTCGAACGGGATGAGCCCAGTGGGCCCCGGCATGGCGGCGGTGATGGCCACGATGCGCCGGTCGACTTCGGCTTCTTTCACGATCGCATCGGCGAAGGCCTGCGTGTAGCCGGTGGGGATGGCCTTCGGTGGGCCAATCGCTGGGTCGAACACGGGCGTGTCGTGGAGGTGTTTCTCGTCGTCGTCCTCGGCCGGTGAGTAGCCGCGTCCTTTCTGCGTGACCACATGGACGCAGATGGGACCCTCGGCCGACAGCTCGATGGCGTTGGCGAAGGCGCGCTCGAGTTCTTCGATGTTGTGGCCGTCGATCGGGCCCACGTAGCGCACGCCGAGCGCCTCGAAGAACGAGGGGGGTTGCAGGAACTCGCGCACCGCAGCCTTGAACGCCTCCATGCCCTTCTCGGCCTGTGGACCCACCACGGGCAACTCGCGCAGCATCCGCTCGATCTTGCGCTGGCGACGCACGTAAACGGGGTTGAGCCGGATGTTGGTGAGCGTATGGCTGAGCCGTTCGGTGATGCGTTCGGGCAGGGAGTGTGCCTCAGCGGCCTCGGCATCTGGCAGTGCGAGCGTGGAGGCCGTGAGGTTGCTGATGGTGGGTGCGTAGCTGCGGCCGTTGTCGTTGAGCACCACGATGACGCGTTGCTTGCTGTGGCCGAGGTTGTTGAGCGCCTCGTAGGCCATCCCGCCGGTCATCGAGCCATCGCCGATGACGGCCACAATGTGGCGACGATCGCCTGCGGTACCCGCATCGCGGGCGACGGCCAGGCCATAGGCATAGGACAAGATGGTGCTGGCGTGGCTGTTCTCGACGAAGTCGTGCTTGCTCTCTTCGCGGCTCGGATAGCCAGAGAGGCCATTGGCCTGGCGGAGCTGATCGAACTGCTGCTGGCGGCCGGTGACGATCTTGTGGATGTAGGCCTGATGGCCGGTGTCCCAGAGCACGGCGTCACGGGGCGATTCGAACACACGGTGCAACGCCAGGGTCAGCTCGACGGCGCCGAGGTTGGAGCCGAGATGCCCACCTGTATCGGCAACGGCACGCACCACAAAGTCGCGGATCTCACCGGCGAGATCGTCGAGTTCGGGGTAGGTCAGCGGCCGAAGGTCGGCTGGTTGGTGGATGAACTCAAGAGCCATGGCACCGTCGACGCTATCGCTCGCCGCGCCCACCCACGTAACTCCCGCGGATCGCCGCGCTCGCTATCGTCGCGGTCGTGAGCACCATTGCGGACAACCCGACTCCTTTCGATCTCAGCGGGCGCGTTGCGTTGATTACCGGCGGCAACAGCGGTATCGGCCTTGGTATGGCCAACGCCCTCGCCGCCCACGGCGCCGACGTCGCCATCTGGGGAACCAACCCGCACAAGAACCGGGCCGCCCGCGCCGAGTTGCTGCAGCACGGCCACCGGGTGCTCGACCTCATCTGCGATGTCGGCGACCAGCAGCAGGTCGTGGAAGCCATGCACTCCACGGTCGAGGGCCTCGGGCGTGTCGACAGCGTGTTCGTGAACTCCGGGGTTGGTTCGAAGGCACCGAGTTTTTTGGAGACCAGCGCCGACGAATGGCGCCGGGTCATGCGCGTCAACCTCGATGGTGCCTTCTTCACGGCCCAGGAGGCCGTGCGCCACATGGTCGGGCGCGGCGACGGCGGCTCGGTGGTGTTCATCACCAGTGGTTCGGCGTTCTTCGGCCAGCAGGCCGGCCAGAGCTACGGCGCCTCGAAGGCCGGCCTGATCGCGATGATGAAGGGCATTGCTGTCGAGCACGCCCGCCACGGCATTCGGGCCAATGCCATCCTGCCCGGATGGGTGGAGAGCGACCTGACCGCACCGGCGTTCAACTGGGACACGTTCGTGGCGAAGGTGAAGCCACGGGTGCCGATGCGACGATGGGGCAAGCCGAGCGATCTTGGTGGCATGGCCGTGTACTTCGCCAGCGAGGCCAGCAGCTGGCACACCGGCGACGTGGTCACCATCGACGGTGGTTACCACAGCTTTTGAACGGTGGCTCTGGCGGGAGCTCCCCAGGTCTATTTCGTGCAGGGAGTCAACAGGGTCATACCGTCGATCACGTCGGTGGCGCAGTAGTGGGAGTGGACGAACTGCTCGATCGGACTGGTGGCCAGGGGATACCGATCGCCACCGCGTACCGATGCGATGGCCGCGTCGACGATGATCGCCGGATGGTTGGCCTGCAGGTCGGCGAGCAGGTTGGCAGCGGCGCCCGGCATGCTGAGCACGTAGGCGGGCACGCCGGGTCGCTTCGGCGTGATACCGGTGACAAACCCGACGTGTGGATAGCGCGTCGCGGGGTCGCGCCGGCTGAGCCAGTAGATCTCGGGCGCCTGACCCCACACGAACACCTTGTCGCCGGGCGATGTGCGCTCGCGAATGGCGGCTGCGACGCGGTCGACATTGGGTAGGTCATGGAAGGTGTCGGGGCTGAGCACCGTGATCATGCTGAAGGTTGCGGCGCCCGCCAGGCAGACCACGGCAAGGCGCGGCCACCTGCGTCGAAAGATCTGGCGTCCCACCAGAGCGGGTGCAGCCGCCAGGACGAGCGCTGGCAGCAGCTGGTTGAAGTAGTGCAGCACGAATCGCAGACCGATTGCGGTGGCGAAGGCTCCGGAGATCACCCACACGGCGAGGTCCATCGGGAGGCGGCGCCGGCCCCAGGCGAGTGCGGCGAAGATCATGATGCCCGCAGTGAGGGCGACGATGGTGCCGACCTGTTCGAGTCCGACCACGATCACGGTGGACAACCGGGTGCCGCCGAGGTAGTTGTCACCGTTGCCGGCGAACCACGAGAACGCCTCGTGGAAGCCAAAGGGCGCCAGGCCCGCTGTGATGGTGGCGGCACACGCCAGACCGGCGATGGCCAGACGGAGCACGCGACGGCTCCAGGGCGCTGCGAAGCCGAGGCACTGCGCCGTCAGCGGGAGTGCGCCCAGCAGCATCGGCTGCTTGAACAACGCGGCCAGCCCCAGGGCGATGCCCGCTAGGACAGTGCGCCCGCGTGCGCCCAGCACGAATGCGCCGACGGCGGGCAGCGTGGCCAACAGCTCGAAGCCCACGGCCCGCGAGTCCTCGGCGGGAAGCAGCGCGAACGCCACGATGAACAGCAGGGCAACGGCCAACGGCGACACGGCCGGCCAACGCCGCCGGGCCTCGAGCGCGATCGTCCAAGCGGCAGCAATGATGGCCACCAAAGCGAACCAGCGTGCGGCCGCCAAGGTCCAGCTTCCGAAGGCCGGCTCGAGCAGGCGGTAGAGCACGAAGGCGCCCGGTGGTTTGCGGTCGACGGTGCCTGCGTACAGGCCGGCGCCGTGGCGCATCATCCGAGCAACCGTTGCGATGGTGGCTTCGTCGCTGTTCAGGGCAGCGGTGCGGAACAAGGCGGGCAGGTGTAACAGTACGGCGGCGCAGGCCGAGACGGCGATGGCGCGCCAGGTGACCCTGGATCTGTGTGGAGCCATCGCGTCGTCAGGGTCCGTCGTTGTGGCCGTGATCGAGGTGGACCCGACCTCGTCAGGCGGTGACGAGGACATCTTCGCCCTGGCTGACAACTGCCGGATGGCGGCGTTGTTGCAGGTGGTCGATCATCGTCGTGGCGAGATACCCGGCAAGCACAATGGCCAGACCACCGACGGCATCGATGATGTAGTGGTTGGCGGTGGCAACGATGGCAACGAGGGTCACGATGGGGTAGAGAACCGCCAGGATCCGCGAGCTCCTTCGCCGGCTGAACCGACAGAGCGCCAGCGTGCACCACACGCTCCATGCGATGTGCAGGCTCGGCATGGCGGCATATTGGTTGGAGATGTCATCCATTCCAGCCGAGTCGAACGACCACAATCCTTCACCGTCGCGCAGGGTGTCCACGAACCCGTAGTCGGGTACGTGACTCTTGGCGGCAAGGTCGCCGCCGCCGTAGCGGGAGTCGGCGGGTAAGGCGTTGACCAGGCGCGGGGGCATCAGCGGAAAGAGGGCGAAGCCCACGAGGGCGAGCACCGTGGTGACCATCAGCATCGTGCGCCAGCGGGCGAAGAGGTGATGGCGGCGCACGAACAGCCACACGAGCACGCCGAGCGTGACGATGAAGTGTGCGGTGCCGTAGAAGATGTTGAAGAACTCAATGAACGGGGTGCCGAGGAACCAGTGCTGGATGGTGGACTCGTGGAACAGCCCGATTGCCTTCTCGATGTTGATCACATGGATCGCGTTGTTGAACGAGTGCAGCGGTGCATCGCTGGCACGGAGCTGCGCCGAGCCGAACTGGTTGCGCACAAATCCGTACACCAGATACACGGCGCTGATGACGAGGATCTCGCGTACCCATGGCAAACGGCCGCGTACCCGCGACGGAGAGACCTCGACTTGCGCAGACACGAGTATCGAGTCTAGGTGCTCGATCGGGCAGCGGTCACCCGCCCGGGCAAAGTCGTGGTCAGCGGACGCAGCCGCTGTTCGGCGCCGGGATCACAGCGCCCCCCGGACCGATGTCGTGGAATGCGCTCTGTTCGACCAACAATCCGCTCGACACCAGTTCAGCCTCGGAGTCCGGATACCTGCCATTGAGGGCGAAGAACGATTCGGTGACGGTGTCCATGGTGCTGAGATCGGTGTTGCAGCCCACCGATTGGGCGGAGCCGATCACGCCCGTGCCGGGTGGTGCCGCCGCTGTGGTTGCCGTGGTGGCTGTGACGGCAGCGGTTGGCGTAGTGACGGCTCCCGGTGCGATCGTGGTGGTTGCCAGCGCAACCTGCGGGAACGTGGCGGGGGCGTTGCTGCTCCTCAGGGTGCTGCTGGCGCAGCCGGCGGCCACACACCCGACGACGGCCACGCACCCGACGACGGCAACGCTGGCCACGCTGGCCTTGAGGGACTGCAACCAACGCACGGCCTACTCGGTGCAGTTCAGGTCGGTCCAGAGTTCCTGGGGCACGCCACCGTCGGAGCACACACCGGCAGTGCCGAGGTTCGTTGTCTCCCAGCCAGTGGCCGATCGCCTGGCGACAGCGAAGTAGCCGTCCGACGCAGTGGGATCGTTGGCCTGGCCGACCCAGGACGCCCACTCGCCGTGGCAACGCAGATCGATGTCGGTGATGCCAGCGGGTGCTTCGCCGACGCTGGCGTGGATGGCGTCGAAGGTGCACGCCCCTGCAGTTCCTGCGCTGATGTCGCTGGTGGGGGTCGCTGTCGGGGGAGCTGTGGTTGTCGCGTCAGCGGTGAACTGCGGACCGGAGGGTGGGATCGTGCCAAGTGCGCCGCCGGCGCCGTTGGGGGCGATGTCGGCTACCCCGACGCTGGTGGCCGTGCTGGCAGCCGTGGCTGAGGTCAGCGGTTTGAGCGCAGCGGTGGAGTTACTGCAGGCGCTGGCGACGGCGATCAGCATCGACAGGGCCGACAGGGTACACATGTCCCGCGCGAGCTTCTTCACGTGGCTTTCTCCATGACTCGTTGAGCATTGATCACGACGCCCGTGACCTTACCGGTGGCCACGAGCCCACGTGGGTCATGCGCCGACGTCATGCCGGTCAACCGGCGGCCCTCACCGCAGGAGCCGACCTCGATTGTGATGGGCGAGAGGTCGCGCGTTCGCGGCTCACCGATGGAGTTCGCCTCAGTAGGCTGGCTCGGTGATCGAACAAGAGGTACTGGAACGGGTGCTCGCAACCGCGCTGCGCCAGGGGGGCGATTTCGCCGAGGTCTATGCAGAGGACAAGTCGTCGACATCGGCGGGTCTTGACGATGGCCGGGTCGAGCAGGTGACCAGCGGCCGAGATCGTGGCGCGGGCATCCGCGTGGTCAGCGGCGAGACCACCGGGTTTGCCTATACGGCAGACCTTTCCGAGGCCGGCCTGTGTGCTGCGGCCGAGGCCGCTCGGTCGGTGGCTGCCCAGGGCGGTGGGGGCACGCGCACGGTGGCGCTCACCCGATCTGCTGCGCACCTCGTGAACCGTGTCGAGGTGTATCCCGACACGGTTGGCAAAGCCGCGAAGGTCGCGTTGTTGCAGCGTGTCGACGATGCAGCGCGCTCGATGGGCGGTGCCATCGGTCAGGTGTCCGCCGGCTATGGCGACAGCCGCAAGCGCATTCTCGTCGCGAACAGCGACGGCCTGCTGGCCGAGGACGAACAGGTTCGCCACCTGTTGCGCATCAGCGTGGTTGCCAATGGTGACGCCGGTATGCAGACCGGGTTCGAGTCACTCGGCCACACCGTGGGATTCGAGATGTTCGAACAGCACGATGTCGAGGAACTCGCCCGCACGGCCGCCCGCCAGGCCATCACGAAGCTGCGGGCCCGTCCGGCACCGAGCGGCTCGATCCCGGTCGTCATCAAGGCCGGCAGCGGCGGCGTGTTGTTCCATGAGGCGTGCGGCCACGGCCTCGAGGCCGATCTCGTCGGCAAGGGCGCCAGCGTGTACCGCGGCAAGATCGGCGAGCAGGTGGCATCGTCGCTCGTCACCCTGGTCGACGACGGCACGATGGCCGGCGAATGGGGCGCCCTCGGTATCGACGACGAAGGCCACCCCAGCCAGTACAACGTACTCATCCAGGACGGTGTGCTCACCGACTACATGTGGGATCACCTGCGTGCACGCAAAGAAGGCCATGCCCATACGGGCAACGGCCGTCGGCAGAGCTACATGCACCTACCGATGGTGCGCATGACCAACACCTACGTCCTCAACGGCACCGAGGCGCCCGAGGACATCATCCGCAATACCCCCAACGGCGTGTACGTGGCCAAGCTCGGTGGTGGCAGCGTCAACACCGCAACGGGCGATTTCGTGTTCGGCATGACCGAGGCGTACCTCATCGAGAACGGCGAGATCACCGAGCCACTTCGCGAGGGCAACCTCATCGGCAACGGGCCGCAGGTGCTGCGCGACATCGATGCGCTCGCCAACGACTTCGCGATGGGCAACCCGGGCACGTGTGGCAAGGACGGCCAGGGCGTGCCCGTGGGCGACGGCCAGCCCACCCTGCGGGTGAAGTCGATGACCATCGGCGGTACGGCAGCATGAGCGCCGCATCTCCCGAGCTGATCGCCATCGCCGATCGGGTCATCGCCCAGGCCAGGTCGGGCGAACAGGTGGAGGCGTTCGTGTCTCGCGGCAACGAGACCGAGATCCGTATCTACGAGGGCGAGATCGAGCACTTCGTGAGTGCGCAGAGCGAGGGGATTGGCATTCGTGTCGTTCGCGACGGCCGCACCGGGTTCGCGTACGCCGGCACGCTCGACGAGTCGGCCATTGCATCGGTGCTCGAGCAGGCCCGTGACAACGTGCAGTTCGGCACCTCCGACGAATGGGCCGGCCTGGCCTCACCGGATGGTGTTGCGGTGGTGCCCCAGGAACTCTGGAGCGATGCGCTGGCGGCGTACCCCACCGGTCACAAGATCGATCTGGCCAAGCAGCTCGAACGGCTCACCCGCGCCGTGGACCCCCGCGTGCGGGTGGACGACGCCGACTACAGCGATGCCTCCGGCGAGGCTGCCGTGGCGAACACCGCCGGCATCCGCGTCAGCGGGCGCGAGAACGGGTGCTTCGTGTCGGTCAGTACCCTTGCCGACGATGGTGACGAAACTCAGACCGGTTTCGGGTTCAGTGTCGGACGGTCGCCTGAGGAGTTCGACCTCGATCGCGCCGCCCGGGAGGCTGCCGATCGCGCCACCCGCCTGCTCGGAGCCGTGAAGCCGCCCTCGAAGCGGGTCACCGTGGTGCTCGATCCCTATGTGACGGCACAGTTCCTGGGTGTGCTCAGTAGCGCCCTGAACGGCGAGAACGTCAGCAAGGGACGCAGCCTGTTCGCGAACCGCCTGGGCGAGCCGGTGGCCTCGCCGCTGTTCACGTTGATCGACGACCCCACCAATCCCAAGGCCTACAGCGCCACCGATATCGACGGCGAAGGACTGGCTGCACGCCGCAACTCGTTGATCGAGGGCGGCGTCCTGCAGGGCTTCGTGCATTCGTCGTACAGTGCCCGCCGGGCCGGCACGCTCAGCACGGGCAATGCGGTGCGCGGAGGGTTCAAGGGCACGCCGGGTGTGGGTTGTCTGGCCATGCAACTGCAGCCGGGTACGCGTTCGCAGGCCGAACTGGTGGCCGACGTTGATGACGGCGTGCTGATCCAGATGGTGCAGGGACTGCACAGTGGGGTGAACCCGATCAGCGGCGACTTCTCCACCGGGGCCTCGGGTCTGCTCATCAGCAATGGTCAACTGGGGGCACCGGTGCGCGAGTTCACCATTGCTTCCACGTTGCAGCGCATGTTGCATGACATCGTCGAGGTCGGCGCCGACGTCGACTGGCTCCCCATGCGCGCTGCCGGCGTCAGCCTGGTCATCCGCGACATCACCATGAGCGGCGCCTGAGCCCAGCGCCATGTCGCCGCCGCGGCGTCGACACGGGATCGCTCAGCCGAGCGCGTCGGCGACCGATCGGCAACGGAACCCCAGCGAGGTGGCCAGCGATGAATCCAGCACGACTCGGCCGGGTCGGTCGAGGCCGCTCTCGCGTAGCGTGGTCGTGGACAACGAGACCGGGTCGAGGCCCAGCCAACGGGCGATGACCGCCGCGAAGTC
>WLMZ01000051.1 GCA_009726095.1 Actinomycetota bacterium | reverse complement strand
GACGAACGTGCGGGTCATGTCGCTGTGATAACCGTCGAACAGCGCACCGAAATCGATGACCACGGTGACGCCCTCGACAATGCGGGTGTGGTCCGGACGATGGTGCGGCATCGTGGCGTTGGCGCCAGCAGCGATGATGGTGTCGAAGCTCGGCGCCTCGGCACCAAGGCGGCGCATCTCGGCATCGAGGGCGTCGCGTAGGTGGATCTCGGTTGGCTCACCCAACAGAAGGGGCAACGTGTGACGCAGTGCTTCATCGGCAATCGCACCAGCGTGCGACATACGTTCGAGTTCGCCGCGATCCTTCGTGCGCCGAAGCCGTTCGAGCATGCCGCTGGTTTGCACCCAGGTCGCGTCGACGGATTGCGACAAGGAGACATGCTCGTCATAGCTGATGTGTGCTCCCTCGAAACCCAGCAAGGGGCGACCGCCGAGCGCCTGACCCAACAGCCCCACCTGAGCAGCGCGCGTGTGCCCGACCACCACGGCGGCATCGACGCCGGCAACCGCCAGCTGTTCGGTGGCCTGATCGCCGTAGCGGCCATCGGTGATGAGCGTCAGACCATCAGCCGCTGCGAGCACCCACCCACTCGATCCGGCGAAACCCGTGAGCCAGCGCACGTTGGTACGGCCGGTGACCAGCAGTGTGTCGAGCCCGGCCGCTGTCAGGGCGGCAGCCAATGCCGGCGCCCGCGCTGAGTACTCGAGCGCAGCGAACTGCAGTGGCATCAGACGGTCAGCCGTCGGGCGATGGCCTGAACGGCGAGTTCGTAGCCGTGCATGCCCAGCCCGACGATGGTGCCCGTGGCCACCGGCGACACAACGCTGGTATGACGCCACGCCTCGCGAGCGTTGGGATTGGAGATGTGGACCTCAATCACCGGACCACTGAACGCTGCCAGGGCGTCATGCAGGCTCCATGCGTAATGGGTGAACGCCCCGGGATTGATGATGATGCCCGCAGCCCGACCGCGCGCCGCGTGGATGGCATCGACCAACTGGCCCTCGTGGTTGGTCTGGAACGCCTCGACGGAGAGCCCCAGCGGCAGTGCGGCGGCGCGTGTGGCCGCTACATAGTCCTCGAGCGTGGCCGTACCGTAGATGTGCGGCTCGCGCTGGCCGAGCAGGTTCAAATTGGCGCCGTGGAGCAGGGTGATGGTGGCGTTGTCGGGCATGGAGTCAGTCCGTTCCTGGGCGTCGCTGGTACTCGGCCCGTGGGTCGCCCTGATAGCCGGCGGGCAGCGTGGCGGCGAGCTCTTCGTCGGTGGGTGTCCGCTTGACGCGGCCCTCCGGTGGCAGCAGCGCCGAGATGGCCTTCATCAACTTCTTCGTGTCGGCATCGGCACTGCGGTATTTCATGTCCACGGGTTCGCCAACAGTGACCGAGACCAATGGCGGGTCGACGACCTGGAAGATGTTGGGCAGGCGGGCGTTACGCGGCCAGACCTTCTCGGTGCCCCACAGCCCGACGGGAATCACCGGGGCCCGGGTGATGGCAGCCAGGCGCGCTGCACCCCAACGGCCCCTCAGCACCGGGTCGAAGAAGGCAACGCCCCGCGGGATCGTGCCCTCGGGCATGATCGCCACGACGTCACCCGACTCGAGCGCCTCGACGGCCTCCTTCAGCGGTTCGTCGCTCCCGGTGCCGCGTTCGACGCGAATCCCCCCCATGGCAGAGGCGATCTGCCCGATGATCGGCGCATCGAACACCTCTTTCTTGCCGAGGAAGCGCACCGTACGACCGGTTTTGGAGATGGCCAACGCCAATGCGGCGACATCGAAGTAGCTGCGGTGGTTGCCGCACAGGATGGCAGGACCACTGGCAGGGATGTGCTCGACCCCGCTGATGTCGAATCGGGCGTAGGGGAACATCAGCGGATGCGTGAAGGCGAGCGCCAGCTTCTGCAGTTCCAGACCCACGACAGGCACCTTTGCGACTCCGGACGGCACATCGAGACGAATGACCGGCCACCGCCGGGCGGCAGCCATCAACACCATACGCGGATCGGGGTTGACAACGAAGGGATTTCCCACTGCGGCGAGCAGTGGCGTGTCGTAGAAACTGTCGCTGTAGGCGTAGCTCTGGGCCATGTCGATACCGTGGCCCTCGGCCCACTCCCGCACGGCGGCCAGCTTGCCAGCGCTCCACACGAACGGACCTGCAAGGGTGCCGTCGTAGGTGCCGTCGGCCTTGACCGTATAGCGGGTGGCGACGACATCATCGAGCCCGAGCAGGTCGGCGAAGGGCTTGACCAGGTCATACGGGGTGGTGGTGGCCAACACGATGGGCCGGCCGGCCGCGCGGTGCTCGGCGAACAGGGCTTCGGCCTGGGGCTGCACCATGCCGGCCAGTCGGGCGGCCACATCCTGTGCGGCGTCCTGCACGGCTCGGCGCGACCTGCCCTTGGCCAGCGTGACCGCCTGTCGGGCCAGGGCCATACTCGGCAGGGTCTCGCCGATGGTGTTGAACACGCTGAACAGCAGCTTCTCGCCGGGAATATTGTGGTTGACCAGGCCAGCGGCTTTCATCGCGCTGCTGAACACCTCGCCAGAGGCCCCGGCCAGCAATGTGCGGTCGAGATCGAAAAACGCAGCACCGCGACGGCTTGTCGTTGTCGTTGTCCCTGGCCCGGGTCGCTTGGCAGCAGTCATGCGAACATCGTAGGCGAAAACGGGAAAGGTCCCGCTTGGGGGAAGCGGGACCTCTCAACCTTTTGGAACCCGGTGCTTGGGGAAGCACCTTGGTGGGTTCATGTCGAGCAACTTGTTGGGGGAACAAGCCGCTGCGATGACATTTCAAAGTATGCACGTGAATGAGTGATCTTGCAAGGAGAACCTGAAGATAGCCGCTATCTTTTTTGGAGATGGATCTCCGACAGCTTTCAGCGCTTGTGGCGATCGCCGACCACGGGTCGTTCTCCTCGGCGGCGAGGGCGCTCTACACCGTGCAATCCAACGTCTCGGGCCATATCGCCCGTCTCGAGAAAGAACTCGGCGTCACCCTCGTCGACCGCCAGCGTGGCGGGCTGACCGACGACGGCGGCCAGGTGGTCGAACGGGCCCGGCGCATCCTTCGCGAGATGGACGACATCTCGGCCGACATGGCCAGCCGTGGTGACTCGGTCAGCGGCGACGCACGTCTCGGCGTCATCGGCACGACCGCGCGTTGGCTGATGCCACAACTGCTGCCAGCGTTGTCGGCAGACCATCCACTGGTGCATGTCACCGTGTTCGAGGGCAGCACCACCACGCTGCTCCCCCGGCTCGTGGCCGGCCACCTCGATGCCGCCATCGTGCACCTTCCCGTGGACGATCCCGAGCTGACCGTGGAGCCCCTGTTCGCCGAAGACCTGATCGTGATCGTGCACACCAGCCATCCCTGGGCCGAGGCCGACGAGCTGTCGCTGCTGCGTGTCGCCAGCGAGCCCCTGCTCATCCCGCCCAAGGGCACTGCGATGCGCCGCATCCTCGACAAGGCCGCCGCTGCATCCGGCACGACGCTGCGTCCGCAGGCCGAAATCGACGGTGTCCGCCTCCTCACCTCGCTGGCCATGGAGGGCTACGGCCCGGCCATCGTGCCGTCCACCGCCGTGCCCGGGTGGGTCAAGGGCGACTTCAAGCGCATTCATGTGCCCGAACTCCCCCGCCGGGTCGTCGGTTGGGTGCAGCGCCGTCGGCCCGCCCCCGGCGCACCCAGCCGTGCCGTGCTCAAGACGATGCGCGACATCCTCGAGACCAAAGGCGCGCTGCAGCGCGGCGTGCACATCGGCTCCGACGCGTTCCCGCTGGGGAAGAACCCCTGAACCACCAGCGGTGCTACCCGTTGTCGGGCATCGAGCCTGACGAAGGCCTAGTCTCATGGCGATGCCCTCGACCGAACTCAGCTCACCGGTAGCGCTGCGCGCGCTGGTCCCCGGCGCAGCGAGGGCCGACATCCGCACGCTCGGCGGGCGCACCGTGGTGTGGCTCGATGTTGACTCATCGGTGCGCAAGGGCGCATTGTCGTCCGACGCTTCATCGATGATCGCCGCAGCAGCGCAGGCGGCACGCAGCAAGGGCTATCCCCTCGTGGCCGTGATGGGCTCGTCCGGGGCCGACATCGCAGAGGGCTTCAGCGCCCTGCACGGCTGGGGGGTCGCCGCCCGTGCGCTCACCGATTGCAGCGGTGTGGTACCCACGGTCATCATCGTGGATGGCCCGGCCGTCTCGGGCCCTGCACTGTTGCTCGGCATCGCCGATCACGTGATCATGACCGAGGCCGCCTACGCCTTTGTGAGCGGACCCACGATGGTGGCCGAGTTCACCGGCGTGCTGATGGACAACGACGAACTGGGCGGGGCCGCCAGCCATGCCCGCTACACAGGCGCAGCAAGCCTGGTGTCCGTCGATCTCGACAGCGCCATCGCAGCCGCCGAACATCTTCTCTCGTACCTGCCCGGCAACAACGACGAGGAGCCGCCCCCGTGGCCGACCGACGACGATCCCGAACGGCTCACACCTGAAGCGGGCGACCTCATCCCGCCCACGTCCACGGGCTCGTACGACGTACGCCACGTCATCCGCGTCTTGGCCGACGACGGCGACCTGCTCGAACTCCGTGCCCGTTGGGCGCCGAACGTGGTGACTGCATTTGCAACATTCGATGGCAGGCCCGTCGGCATCGTCGCCAACCAGCCCGTGTCATTGGCCGGAACCCTCGACATTCCGGCATCACAGAAGGCCGCCCGTTTCGTGGCCTTCTGCGATGCGTTCAACCTGCCCATCCTCACGTTGGTGGACACACCCGGCTTCTATCCGGGCAAGGACCTGGAGTGGCGCGGCATGATCCGACACGGCGCCCAATTGGTCTTTGCGTACGGGAGGGCCACGGTGCCACGCATCTGTGTGGTGCTGCGCAAGAGCTACGGCGGCGCATACATCGTGATGGACAGCAAGCGCATGGGTAACGACCTGTGCCTGGCCTGGCCCTGGGCCGAACTGGCCGTGATGGGCGCCGGACAGGCCGCAGCGATCCTGCAGCGACGTGCCACACCTGATGAACGCGCCGAGTTCGAGCGCGACTACGCCGAACGCCTCCTGAATCCCTATGTGGCAGCCGAGCGCGGCTATATCGATGGGGTGATCGAACCCGCCGAAACCCGCCGGGAGATCTGCCGGGCATTGTCGGCGCTGGCCGACAAGCACGAGACACTGCACGCACGCAAGCACGACAACTCGCCGCTCTGAGTTCACTCGCGGCCGCGGTTGACCGCAAGATTTCATTCTCGCCTAGGCGGGCCGCAGGAATTGACCACTAGTCTGCTCAGCCGGGGGAGAAAGCCCCCTGCCACTGTCCGTGTCACACCAGGGAGCAACATGCCCGACACCATTACCATTACCGACGATCGCACCGGCAAAACGGTGACGGTCCCGATCACCGACGGGGTCTTCCCCGCGACTGCGATCCGCGACCTCGATCCGTCGTTGTACATCTACGACCCCGCGTACATGCAGACCGCTTCGTGTCGCAGCGCCATCACCTACCTCGATGGCGACGCTGGCATCCTGCGCCACCGCGGCTACCCCATCGAGCAACTCGCCGAGCACAGCACCTATCTCGAGGTCGCCTACCTGCTGCTGAATGGAGAGCTCCCCAATGAGGCACAGCTCGCCCAGTGGAAGAGCGACGTCACCCGGCACACATTTATCCACGAGAACATGCGCAAGCGCTTCGTCGATGGCTTCCACTACGACGCCCATCCCATGGGCATGTTCGTCAGCGCCGTCGCCGCCCTCGGCACGTTCTACAACGATGCCAAGGACATTGACGACAAGGCCAGCCGCGACAAGCAGATCCTGCGTCTCGTCGCCAAGATGCCAACGCTCGCGTCGATGTGCCATCGCTTCTCCGTCGGACTGCCGTTCGTGTACCCCGACAACGAGCTCAGCTTCCCGGCGAACTTCCTCAACATGATGTGGAAGATCGGTGACTATCAGGTCGATCCCCGGCTGGAACGGGCGATGGACGTGCTGTTCATCCTGCACGCCGACCACGAGCAAAACTGCGGCACAACCGCGATGCGTGTCGTCGGATCCAGCCATGCCGACCCGTACACGTCGTGTTCGGCAGCGGCTTCGGCGCTGTATGGCCCGCTGCACGGTGGCGCCAACGAGGGCGTTGTACGCATGCTCACCGAAATCGGCCACATGGACAACGTGCCCGCGTTCATCGAAGAGGTGAAGAGCGGCAAGGGCGGGCGCCTGATGGGTTTCGGCCACCGCGTGTACAAGAATTACGACCCACGCGCCACCATCATCAAAAAGGCCGCCTACGACGTGTTCGAGGTCACCGGCAAGAATCCCCTGCTCGACATTGCGTTGAAGCTCGAGGAGACCGCGCTGAACGACGAGTACTTCATCAGCCGCAAGCTGTACCCAAACGTCGACTTCTACTCCGGGCTGATCTACCAGGCAATGGGCTTCCCTGTCGCCATGTTCACCGTGCTGTTCGCGATCCCCCGCACTGTTGGCTGGTTGGCCCACTGGCAGGAACTCTTGGCCGACAAGGACCAAAAGATCAGCCGTCCCCGCCAGTGGTACAGCGGTGTCGAAGCCCGCGATTATCTGCCCATGGCCAGCCGCTGACCGCTGCGTCATCCGGGGAGATCGATGACGATCTTTCCCGTGTTGGCGTTCGATGCCATGTAGCGGTGAGCATCGGCGATCTGGGCGAATGGGTACCGCGAGTCGATGATCGGGCGCAGTTGGCCCGAGGAGAACAACGGCAGCATTTCGCGGGTGAACCGCTGCGTCAGCGAGATCTTCTCCTCGAGGGGCCGCGCCCGTAACACCGTGCCGATCAATGAGGCGCGTTTGCCCAGCAGCAGGCCAACGTTCACCGGCGTGGTGCTGCCACCCATCAGCCCGACCTGGATGATGCGCCCCTGCGAGGCAACAGCCTGCAGGTTGCGATCCACATAGTCGCCCCCGATGACATCGAGCACGACATCAGCACCACGACCGCTGGTGGCAGCTCGTACCTCGGCCACGAAATCCTGCGAGCCGTAGTCGATGACGACATCAGCACCCAGATCGCGACAGGCACCCATCTTGCCGGCACTGCAGGTGACGGCGATCCGGGCACCGATCGCCTTGGCGATCTGGATACCTGCCGTGCCCACACCCGACGCTCCGGCGTGTACCAGCGCCCAGCGGCCACTGGTGAGGCCACCCTGTACGACCAGAGCGTCCCAGGCGGTGAGGAACACCTCAGGGATCGCTGCGGCATCGCGCACCCCAACGCAAGCAGGCACCGCCATCAGTTGGCGCTCGTGCACGGCAATGCGCTGCGCATACGCTCCGCCTGCATCAATGGCCATCACCTCGTCGCCCTGCTTCCACATCGTCACCCGCTCGCCAACTGCGGCAACCGTGCCGGAGAACTCGAGACCGGGGATCTCCAAGGTCGACGGTCGCGGGTTGGGGTAGAGCCCCATCACCTGCAACAGGTCAGCGCGGTTCAGTGCGGTTGCAACAATGTCAACGAGGACCTCGTCGGCCCCGACGGCGGGGTCTGCAACCTCCTCGATCACGAGACACTCGGGGCCACCATGGGAACGAAGAACGACTGCGCGCATGACGACAGTCTCACACGTCAGCGACGATACGCACCTCGCCGGCCACCGGATCGACATCGATCACCATGCCGTTGCGAATCTCGGTCAACGCCCCAGGAGCCCCGATGACGGCCGGGATACCCAGTTCGCGTGCCAGAACAGCGGCGTGGCTGAGCGGACCACCCTCGGACGTGACGATGCCCCCGGCGATGGACAGGACCACGTTGTAGGCCGGAGTGGTGAAGGCAACAACAAGCACGTCACCGGGCTCCATGTGTTCGAGCGCCTCTTCGGGAGACGCGGCCGACCGGGCAACGCCCCGATAGGACCCAGAGCCAACGCCGGTACCGCGCAAGCCAGCACCGAGCGCTGTTCGATCGCCGGCCATCCCCAATTGCTGCATGACCATTTGCACGGTGGCCACCAACCGGCCCATCGATGGCGGCAACACCGACAGGGGCACTACTGCTCCGGCGTCGCCGAGGGTGGGGGGTGGATCGAGCAACGCCATCGCCTGCCGTTGCTGCTGACGGTCGGCCAGCGTGGCCGACGACGGCCCACGACCCGCGAGCACCGCTGGATCGATTTCGTCGGGAGCCAACTCGAATACATGCCCCGGCTGCTGGGCGAACCCGCGCGCGACAAGTCGCCGTCCAACCTCGAGCAACGACAGCCGAAGTAGCCCGAGCGGCCACTCAGACGTGGCGGGGCCGTTGTCATCGCGCAGGTTCATGGCTGCGCGCGCTTCGGCGAGGCGCTCGTCGAACTCAGCCTGGTCCTCCGCCAGCACGCGTTGACGAACGGCCGCAGTTCGCGTACCGACGTCGTCGGAGGACTGCCGCGTCTGGCTGGACATGATCGTGGACAGCACGAGGTCGGGCAGCTCACCAACGGTGACGCCATCGATGTCATAGCGGGAAAACAGCAGCGACCCCCGATAGCGGAGGTAGGTGTCCACGTCGTTCGCTACAGCGGCGGACACCCCGCGGAGTTCCTCCAATGTCGACGGCCGCGCACCGCAGGCCTCGACACGGACGCGCACGCGCTCGAGCGCCTCGATGGGAGCACTGGTCGACGGCGAGGCCCCCTCGAGTAGTGGGATGACGTCGGCGGGCGCGATGCCCCATTCGTTGCAGGTGGTCAGCAAGATGCCGATCGGCCCGAGATCGTATCCATGCAGCCAGAAGTGGTGCTCGAGGTTGGTGCGACAATGCGCAATGAGGTCTTCGATGTGGCCGATAAGGCTGTGGTCGCCGAGTTCGCGCACCGGGACGTCTTGTAACGCCAAGTTCACCGCCTCGATGGCGCGCCTTCCGTCGGACTCCCAATTGCTGATCACGGCACGCCACGGTCGCTCGGCCAGTGTGCGCTCGGCCGTTCGGGCCCGCCGGCGCATTTCCGGGTGCAGCCTCGTGGCCAGTCTCAGGATCGGTAACGGTGCGAGCTTGGTCGAGACCCGATCAGGGCTGATGAGTGGACGCAGGCGGGCATAGCAGAACCCATTCACGAAGCGAGGTTGGATGGTGTCAGCGGGCGTCCCGAGCTCGCGCATCACTCGGCGCATCCCGGACTCCATCGCGGCAGACATCAAGGACTGCACAATCGGTGTGGTTCCACCACGAAAGTGCGACCTGTCGAGTTCCCACAATCCGGGACCTGGCGCATCCCAACGAACGTCCATGGCACCTCCCGTGCGTACCGTAGCCGGTGCAGTCGCGGTGCTTGTTCAGGCCGTGGCGTCGACCAGATCCAGGATGATCTGCAACCCACGCGGCGCGCCGGGCGTGGCCGGCGGGAGCAACAATGCGCGCAGACCGACGTCGATGGCTGCACCGTCGTTGAGGTGGTTGTCCCCCACCATCAACGCCCGCTCGGGGGGAAGGCCCACTGCACCGAGCGCCAGGCGGAACAGCTCGAGCTCGGGTTTGGTGGTGCCGTGCTCGCCCGAGAGCACGAAGGTGTGAATGAGGTGATCGAGTTCGAAGTAGGCCAGGATCGGCCGCAGGTCGAACGCGACGTCGCTGACGATGACCGCCGGTATGCCGCGGCTGTGCAGGCCGTCGAGTAGATCGCGGGTGTCGATGTACGGCGACCATCCAGCGCTTGACGTCTCGAATTCGTAGAGCGCCTCACTGATGCCGGGAGAGCGCTCCTCGAGCTCGGTCCACAACGCGATCCAACAACTGTGGTGCAGCGCTGCCGACTTGTCTCTGCCCTTGGCGATCTCGTCGGCATTGCGCGACCGCCGGCGAGCGTCGTCCCACAACTCGTGGGCATCGTGGCGGCTCAGGTCCACACCGTGTTCGGACGCGTGGGCGACGATGAAATCGACGCTGCCGGGCGTATCGAACAGGGTGTGGCCCCAATCGAGGAGGACGGCCTCGATGCTCAACGCATCTTGGCCTGGAGCCGACGATCGAGCGCATCGAGGAAGTCCTCGGTGTTCATGTACGGCGCATCGCGACTGATCAGGCTCGACAGATCCTTGGTCATCTCGCCGCTCTCGACGGCTTCGATGCAAACGGACTCGAGTGAGTTTGCGAATGCGATCAGCTCGGGCGTGTTGTCAAGCTTGCCGCGGTGGGCGAGACCGCGCGTCCAGGCGAAGATGGACGCAATCGGGTTGGTCGAGGTCTTGTTGCCCTTCTGGTGTTCGCGGTAATGGCGCGTGACCGTTCCGTGGGCAGCCTCTGCCTCCATCGTGCGACCGTCGGGCGTGAGCAGCACGCTGCTCATCAACCCGAGCGACCCGAACCCCTGGGCGACGATGTCGGACTGCACGTCACCGTCATAGTTCTTGCAGGCCCACACGTAGCCGCCCTCCCATTTCAGGGCACAGGCCACCATGTCGTCGATGAGTCGGTGCTCGTAGGTCAGCCCGGCGGCGTCGTACTGGGCCTTGAACTCATCGGCGAAGACCTGCTCGAAGATGTCCTTGAAGCTGCCGTCATAGGCCTTCAGGATGGTGTTCTTCGTGCTGAGGTAGACGGGGTAGTTGCGTTGCAGACCGTAGGTGAGGCTGGCGCGGGCGAAGTCGCGGATCGAATCGTTGAAGTTGTACATACCCATGCCGACGCCACCGTCGTCACCGAACTTGGCGACTTCCATCACCACCGGCTCGTCACCGTTCTGCGGGGTATAGGTCATCGTGAGCGTGCCAGCACCTGGCACCTTGAAGTCGGTGGCCTTGTACTGATCGCCGTGGGCATGACGCCCAACCACGATCGGCTTGGTCCAACCCGGCACGAGTCGGGGGATGTTGCTCATGATGATCGGCTCACGGAAGATGACACCACCGAGGATGTTGCGGATGGTGCCGTTGGGGCTCTTCCACATCTTCTTCAGGCCGAACTCCTCGACGCGGGCCTCATCGGGGGTGATGGTGGCGCACTTCACGGCGACGCCGTGCTTTTTGGTGGCCTCGGCTGAATCGATGGTGACCTGATCGCTGGTGGCGTCGCGGTGTTCGATGCTGAGGTCGTAGTAGTCGAGTTCGATGTCGAGGTACGGCAGGATCAGCTTGTCCTTGATGAACTGCCAGATGATGCGCGTCATCTCGTCGCCGTCCATCTCGACCACAGGATTGAGGACCTTGATCTTGGCCATGTACATACCCCTTCACTCACTTGTATTCGACTTGTACAGCCTAACCACACGGAGGGCCCCAGTAGCTCAGTTGACACCTCGGATCACCTTTGACATGCTCGCCGGATGACAACAGCGGCAACTCCCGAGCAAACCACGGACACGCTCGGTTCACCCGATGAGGATCTGCCCACTGGCTGGACCATCGAGCCGCTCACCGGCACCCTCGGCGCCATCATCCACGGCCCCGACCTCGCCGTTGCACTGTCGGCCCATCAGGTTGGCGCAATTCGTTCGGCCCTGCTGGGCTTTCGCGTGGTGTTCTTCCGCGGCCAGCACATCTCGCCCACCCAACAGGTGACATTCGCTCGCGACTTCGGCCAGCTCACACCGGCGCATCCACTACTGGGAGGCCTCGACGACGAGCACCCCGAGGTGCTGGTCCTGGACAGCAGCGACTATCCCCTCGGCGTGGGTAGCCGCGCCAACGGCACCAGCTACAACAACCGTTGGCACACCGATGTCACGTTCTCCGAGCGTCCACCGATGGGCACCATCTTGGCGGCACGGCTCATCCCAGAGCGCGGCGGCGACACGCTGTGGGCCGACCTGATCGACGCCTACAACACCTTGTCGCCACCAGTGCAACACCTCATCGACGACCTGGTGGCGGTGCACAGCGCGAGCGGAACGTTCGATCGGTTCCGGAGCGACGATCCCAGCGGCGAACAGCAGCAACGACTGTCCACGCTGACACCGGTGCACCACCCCGTCGTACGTATCCACCCCGAGACCGGCGAGCGCGGGCTGTTCGTGAACGAGACATTCACCCAGAGCGTGGTCGGCCTGTCGCCTACCGAGAGCGATGCAATCCTGAACCTGTTGTACGCGCACACCGTGGAACCCGAGCGGGTGGTGCGTTGGAAGTGGCGCGACGGCGACGTGGCGTTCTGGGACAACCGCGCCACCGCTCACTACGCCGCTGCCGACTACGGCGATCACCGCCGTGTGATGCACCGTGTCACGGTGGCGGGCGAGCGGCCCACCGGTGTCGCTGACGCAGCGCCCGTAGCAGGGTGAACATCGCCGGCTGAACTTCGGTCACACCGTCGCGATTGCGCCGAGCGCAACGCAGCGATGGCGCGACCGGCGACCTACCATCTGACCATGGAATTCGCCTGGACCCCCGAGCAGAACGAGCTTCGCGAACGCGCCCGCGCCGTGGCCGTCGCAGCAGTAGCCGCCCACGGACGCCACAACGACAGTTGGATCAACGGCTACAGCAAGGAATTCGCAACGGAGATGGCGGCGCAGGGTTGGATCGGCATGACCTGGCCGATCGAGTTCGGTGGCGGTGGGCGTCCGGCGATCGAGCGGCTCATCGTCGGCGAGGAACTGATTGCGGCTGGCGCGCCCGTCGCCGCCATGTGGTTCGCTGATCGCCAGATGGGTCCCACGCTGATCGCCTACGGCCGCCCCGATCAACAGGCTGAATTCCTACCCAGGATTCTCAGCGGCGAAACCACCTGGTGCATCGGCATGAGCGAACCGGAAGCCGGCAGCGACCTGGCCGGACTCAAGACATCTGCCGTTCGCGACGGCGACGACTGGGTGATCAACGGTCAGAAGATCTGGACCAGCTTTGGCGCGGTGGCCGACTACTGCTACCTCATCTGCCGCACCACCACCGAGGGCCCTCCGCATGCCGGCATCAGTGAGATCATCGTGCCGATGGACACCCCCGGTATTGAGGTGCGGCCCATCAAGGACATGACCACGAACCGGCATTTCTGCGAGGTGTTCTTCACCGACGCGCGCGTGCCGGCCATCAACCTGGTCGGCACCGAAGGCGCGGCCTTCAAGCAGACGATGCGTCAGCTCGAACACGAACGAGGCGGCATCGACCGCCTGGTCAGCAACCACGCGCTGTACCTGTTGGCACGCGAGCGAGCGGATACCACCGACCCCGTTGTGCGTCAGGAGATTGCCGCACTCGAGATCGCCTACCGCATTGGCCGCATCCTCGTGATACGCGAAACCCTGCGCCAGGCTCCAGCGGGATTCAGCGCAGCGACGAAATGCTTCTGCACCGAGCACGAGGTGCGCGTCGCCGACTTCGTGTCACGTGTGTTCGGCATGGAGGCAACGTTGTGGGACCAGACCACTCAGGGCCTGTGTTATGCGCCGGGGTACACGATCATGGGAGGCACCTCGAACGTGATGCGCAACATCATTGGCGAGCGCGTGTTGGGATTACCGCGCTGATGTCGGCACCTGCCATACATGCAGTCGGTCTCGAGCGACGCTTCGGCGACTTCGTGGCGGTAGCGGGTGTCGACCTGTCAGTGGCCAGCGGCGAGATCTACGGTTTCCTCGGACCGAACGGCGCCGGCAAGTCCACCACCGTGCGCATGCTCACCACGCTGCTCATCCCCACGGGAGGTTCGGCACGCGTTGCCGGACATGACGTGGAGACCGAAGCTGATGCCGTTCGGCTGCGCATCGGCGTGGCACTGCAGGAGGCCGCGTTGGACCCCAAACAAACTGGTCGCGAACTACTCGATCTGCAGGGTCGCTTCTACGGCATGTCCAAGAGCGAACGTGTGCGCCGACTCGATCAGTTGCTCCCGCTCGTCGACATCGGCGATGCCATCGATCGGCGCATTGCCACCTACTCCGGCGGCATGAAGCGCCGTCTCGATCTGGCCGCTGCGTTGGTGCATGACCCCGAGGTGTTGTTCCTCGATGAGCCCACCACCGGGCTCGACCCGATCAGCCGTGCCGCAGTGTGGGAGGAGATCCGCCGATTGAACACCGAGCTGGGCATGACGATCTTTCTCACCACGCAATACCTCGAAGAGGCCGACGCATTGGCCGATCGGGTCGGCATCATCGACCGGGCGACGCTGGTGGCCGAAGGCACCCCCGCCGACCTGAAGCGCTCGATCGGATCCGACCTGATCGTGATCCGCACCGAAGGTGCGAACGACGCAGCCGGACCCGCGCTGCGGAATCTGGCGGGCGTCGATCGGGTGGACATCCGCGGCGACGAAGTCGTCGTGGCGGTACACGATGGTGCAGCGGCAATCAGCCCGGTTGCCGTTGCCCTCAGCGACATCGGTATCGCGGTGCGCGAGCTCACGCTGCGCACACCGACGCTCGATGACGTCTTCCTCACCATCACCGGTGGACATCTCGGAGGCGACGCATGAGCAACGCCTCCACCGACGCGCGGGCCCGCCGCTCTGGCTTCTGGCGCGACCTGAGCAGCGTGGCGCTGCGCGCCATCCGACTCACCGTGCGCGAGCCCGAGGCCATCATCCCGGCGCTCGCCATACCCGTGTTCTTCTTCTTCGTCAACGTCGGCGCACTGCAGGATTTCGTCGAGCGCAGCGCACCCGCTGGCTTCAACTTCAAGGCCTTCCAACTGCCCGTATCCATCGTGTTCGCCGTCACCGGCGTGTCACGCGCTGGTTCACTGGTGACCGACATCCAGGACGGCTACTTCGACCGGCTCCTCTTGACCCCGGTGCGCCGCACCACGTTGCTCCTCGGCCTGATGACCGCCGATCTGGCCCTCGTCATCACGCTGTGCATCCCCGTCGTCGCCCTCGGGCTGATTCTGGGCGTCACCTTCGCCACTGGTTTCGTCGGGTTGGTGCTGTTCCTGTTGATGGGTGGCCTCTGGGGCCTCGCCTTCACGGGGTTCCCCTATGCGATCGCGCTCAAGACCGGCAACCCGGCCGCGGTCAACAGCAGCTTCCTACTCTTCTTCCCGTTCGCCTTCCTCACCACGGCGTTCCTGCCCAAGGAGGCGCTCACTGGATGGCTCAGCACCGTTGCCACCTGGAATCCGGTGACCTACCTGCTGGATGGTCTTCGCGCGATCGTGCTCGACGGATGGGACGGCACAGCGCTCCTCAAGGCGTTCGCGGCCATCGGCGGGATGGGCATCGTGTCGTTCACCCTGGCGTTCGCTGCGCTGCGGGGACGCCTGAAGCAAAGCTGACCCGGGCACCGCACTAGCGTCGCGTTCATGGCAGACCTGCTCGATCTCTCCTCCCGCATCATCGATTCCGGCCACACCGATCAGCCCGTGAATCGGGTGACCAACGAGTTGAGCGAAATCGGCGACGGCCTGGCCATGGTCGAGAGCTTCAGCCATTGCGTCGCAGTTCGCACCAACGAGGGCATCGTCGCATTCGATTCCTCGGGCGTGCACACCGGCGAAGCTGTGGTCGGTGCACTACGCGCCTGGAGCCCGCTGCCGGTGAGCCATCTTGTCTATACCCACGGGCACGCCGATCACGTCGGCGGCAGCGGCGCCTTTGCTGCGGCCGCCGAACGCGATGGACACCGGGTACCTCGTGTGGTCGGCCATGACAACGTGGCGGTACGCCTCGATCGCTACAGCTTCACCAACAACTGGAACCTCATCATCAACGCCCGTCAGTTCGGCGGGCTGGCGGGGGAACTCAAACTCGGCATCGGCGACGTCGATGATGCCGCAAGCTCGTTGTCGGTCGATGCCCGCACGGCGAAGCGATTCCTCCCTGCCGGGACGCTGCGCCCCGACGAGACATTCGCCACCCACCACACCCTGATCGTGGGCGGCGAGACGATGGAACTGCATCATGCCCGCGGCGAGACCGACGATCACCTGTGGGCCTGGCTGCCCGAACGCCGCTGCATCATGAGTGGCGACTTCCTGATCTGGAACTTCCCCAATGCCGGCAACCCGCAGAAGGTGCAGCGCTACCCCATCGAGTGGGCTGCAGCACTCCGCACAATGATCAGCCAGAGACCCGAATTGTTGTTGCCAGCGCACGGCCTACCGATCAGTGGTGCCGATCGCATCGCGCGCGTTCTCGACGACATCGCCACGGCACTGGAGACACTGGTCGCTGAGGTGATCGCGATGATGAACAGTGGGGCCACCCTCGACACCATCCTGCACAACGTCACCGTGCCCGCCGACACCCTCGCCAAGCCCTACCTCCGCCCGCTGTACGACGAGCCCGAGTTCGTGGTCCACAACATCTGGCGCCAGTTCGGCGGTTGGTGGGATGGCGCCGCCAGCCGGCTCAAGCCCTCACCCGATGCCGCAGTGGCAGTGGCGCTCGCCGACCTCGTCGGTGGCGCCGATGTACTGATGCGCCGCGCCGAGCAGGCCGCTTCAGACGGCGACCTGCGACTTGCCTGCCACTTCGCCGACTATGCCGGATGGGCCGCTCCCGATGATCCCAGCATCCATGCAGGTCGTGCGGCCATCTACATCCAGCGCCGCAAAGCCGAGCCGTCGCTGATGAGCAAGGGCATCTTTTTGTCCGCCAGCCGCGAATCACAGGCCGTGGTCGACGCTAACCAGCTTTCCCCAGGCTGACCAGCACCAGTGCGCCGACGGCCAGCGCCATGCCGCTGAACTGCCACCGCGAGGCCCGCTCTTTGTCGATGCCGAACGCAAGACACACCGTGCTCACGGGGTACAACGCTGCCACCACCACCACGATCGACAGCAGGCCCCGGCGTACGGCAAGGACATAGAGCACGTTGGCCGACATGTCGAAGATGCCGGCGATCACGGCCAGGCGCCATGACTCGCTTCGAAGCGCCGGTAGAGGAATCCTCGCCGCCGCACTTCGCTGACGGCCCGCGAACACCACCGTTGCGGCGAGCGAGATCGACACGATGCGAGCTGCAACGAGCGGCCACATGCCGCTCTTGGACGAGGTGCGATCGAGCGCCACGAAGATGACGGCGAACCCAGTACCCGCCACCAACGCGAGCAGCAACGTGACCCGTGGTGTCGTGGTGTGACGCGGACCAATTGCTCCGCTCACGAGCGCCACCGCAGCCACTCCCAGCACCATGCCGAAGATCGCCAACACGCCGGGCCGTTCTCCGGTGATCAGCCCAAACGCAATGGGAATGGCGGCACTCGTCACGGCCGTGATGGGAGCAACGACGGTCATCGCCCCATGTGACAGGGCATGGTAGAACGAGCCAAGAGCCACGGCCGTGGCCACGCCGGCCAAGCCGCCCCAGGCCCAGTCGTGCCAACCGGGAACGGACGTACCCGCAATCAGGACGATGGTCCCGACAAGGATCAGGCTGGCGATCTGGCCGATGAGGCTCACGACCGTGCTGGAGGCGTTGCGCGTGGCCCGACCCCCGCAGTAGTCCGCCACGCCGTAGACGACAGCGCAGGCGAAAGCGAGCAGAACGGGCACCCACACAGTGAACAGCGCAGCTCCCGGGAAAGGGCGCGCAACGCCGGCGCCTCGGGTGCCGGCGCCACGACCAACCCGCGCGACGCGGACCACCGCTAGCGTGCGCTACATGTACGTATGGCACGACGACTGGTTGGCACAACGCACCGAGGACGTGATCGCCCCGGACCTTGCGATCATCGACGCCCACCACCACCTGTGGGACCACAGCGGGATGAGCCGCTACCTGCTCGACGATCTGCAGGCTGATACCGGCGCCGGGCATCGGGTGGAAGCGACCGTCTACATGGAATGTCAGTGGGCGTATCGCACCGATGGCCCCGCCGAGCTACGGCCCGTTGGTGAGACCGAGACGATCGCCGGTATCGCCGAGCAGAGCAGCGCCACGGGCACCGAGATCAAGGGCATCATCAGCTTCGCTGACATGACGCTGGGCGACGCGGCGCAAGACGTCCTCGAGGCCCACATCACAGCGGGGCGCGGGCGCTTTCGAGGCATACGCCATGCGACGGCGTTCGACCCCAGTCCAGAGGTCGAGCGCTCACACACGCGCCCAACGCCCCAACTGATGGCCGACCCCTCATTCCGACGCGGGGTACAACGTCTTGCCGACCTCGACCTCACCTTCGACGCATGGTTGTATCACCCGCAAATACCCGAACTCACCGCTCTCGCCCGGGCGGTCCCGGACTGCACCTTCGTGCTCGATCACCTCGGCGGCATCGTGGGCACAGGACCGTATGCCGGCCACCGCGCCACCATCCTCGAACAGTGGCGGCTCGATCTTGCCGAACTCGCAACCTGCCCCAACGTGGTGATCAAGCTCGGGGGTATCGGCATGGTCCTGTTCGGACTCGGCTTCGAACATCAACCCCTTCCACCAACCAGCACCGACCTGGTCACCGAGTGGGCCGACCCGATCAGGTTTGCCATCGACCAGTTCAGCCCCGATCGGTGCATGTTCGAATCGAACTTCCCCGTCGACAAGATGTCGTGCAGCTATCTGGCGCTGTGGAACTCGTTCAAGCGCATCGCCGCAGGAATGACCGACACCGAGACGCATGCCCTGTTCAACGGTACGGCCACTCGTGTCTATCGCCTCTGACACTGCTGGCGCTGCAGGCATTGCGGCGGCCCACCAGCAGCCGTGGCGTGGCGCGTCGGGTCACCGGTACGTCGCGTTGGCTAGATTGCTCCGTATGCGTTCGCGCCACGTCCTCGGGAATTCGTCGGAAAGCCGAGGCTGATGTCTGATTCCGGCGACCCGCAGCAACTCGCTTCCACTCCTGAGTCGTGTCCCATGACGTTGCGCGCCGCAGTGTCCGCCGACTTTCGCGTTGCTACATGGAACCTCCGACTCGCCCTGGTCGCCGTCGTCGGTTGGCTCGCATACGAATGGGGCGCCGGTAACGAGACCTTCACGCCGTGGCTGCTCGCCAAGATCATCAGGGACACCCGGGGCGCTTCTGCCATCCCGATTACCGCCGCTATCGGCTTCGGTTTCACCACCCTGCAACAGCTGGCGTCCGGCTTCACCGCGCTCACCGGGTTCTCCATCTTCGATCGCACGGCAAAGGCGGCGTGGCAGACGCTGCGCGGCCAACGCGACACCCTTCCAGGCGAATGGTCCGGCCTCGGAGTGTTTGCGAAATGCGCCCTCGTGTTCGGTCTGGGCACCACGGCAGTGGCACTGATACAGATCGTGTCCACCGGTCGCGTCGGGGTACGTCGCCACGCCAGGGTGGTCGTGCAAAGCGCACTGCTGTGCGGAACGATGGTGGGCGCCATCGGCGGTCTGGTCGCTTCCGTTGCAGTGCTCGGCCGCAACGTGCACTCGCTCTCGGGCGCAACCGAATGGGCGTTACGCGTGCTCGGCAACCCGCTGTTCTGGGTCGGGCTGCTGCTCGCAGGTGCGGCCATCAACCTCCTGCGCCGCAAGGACTCGTCGCACACAAACGACTGACGGCCCACGCGATCCTCAAGGTTGATTGAAATCGTGCCGAAGAGTGTGGGTGAATTCAGCACGACTGACAACGACAAATGCGCATGACCCCGCGCCATGCCGGGGCGGCCTCTAGTGGATTCCCTGTGGTCACCACGGGCCGGCATGCTCGTACAGACGCACGTCGACGTGCCTCGGCCAACGGCGCCAGACGTCAACCAGACGCGCCCGTACCGTGCAAGCCAGACAGCACCCGACGATGGCCGCACGACGTGGATCGTGCTGTCTGTCTTCCTGACCCTCATCGGTATCCACGCGCTCGGTCTCGCCGGTAGCGCCATCTATCCGTTGGTGACCGCCGGCGGCGTGGTGTGCGCAATCATCGGCTTGCGCCATCACTCCCCCGCTGTGGTGTGGCCGTGGGGGGCATTTGTCGCCACGGGCGTGTTGTGGACCGCTGCGGGTGTCGTGCGCGATGCCACCAATGCCACGGGCGACTTCACCACCAGCCGGTCGCTGCTCCCCGACATGTTCGCCCTGCCCGGCTATGTGCTCTTCGGGGTGGCGCTGTTCGGGCTACTGCGTTCGCGACGTGGCGCCGGCGAACGCGCAGCGCTGCTCGACGGCATCATGCTCGGGGTCGGTGCACTGCTGTTGGTCAACGAGTTGCTCGTCGAGCCGACTCTCGACATTCAGGGAACCTGGATGATGGCGCGCATCGCTGTTGCTATCTACCCTGCCATCTCCATGTGCCTGCTGGTTCTCGCAGCCCGGTTGGCCTTCGGTGCGGGCGACCGGTCGCCTGCATTCAGCCTGCTCCTGCTCGGCGCCGTGGCGCTCCTTGTCGGCGACATCGTGTTTGCCCTGGGCGAAGTTGGAACACTCGTCATCCCCCAGCGCATCCTCGAAGTGCCCTACCTCCTGGTGCCCGCCTGCATCGGCACGGCCGCAACCCATCCATCGATCAGGTCGCTGGCCCGCTCGGCACCGTCGCAGGGCCCGTCGCTCGGACGTGCCCGTCTCGGCACCGTTGCCGGGGCGCTGATGGTGCCCCTCGTGCTGATCGCCCGACGCGGGCTCACCCCGGGACGTATGGTCGCCCTGGCGCTGTGCCTCGTGCTCGCCGTGGCAGCCATCGTGCGTCTGGCAAGCGCAATGCGCCAGCAGGTCGCGTCCGAGGCGCGTCTTGCCCATCAGGCAACGCACGACGAACTGACCGGTCTTCCCAGCAGGGCCTACATCCTCGATCACACCGACAAGGTGATGGCGATGTCACGCGACACCGGCCACTCCGTCGCCCTGATGTTCATCGACCTCGACCAGTTCAAGTTGGTGAACGACTCCATGGGTCACGCTGTCGGCGACCAACTGCTGGTCCTCGCAGCGCAGCGCATCAGCAGCTGCGTGCGGCCGAACGACGTGGTCGGTCGGATCTCCGGGGACGAGTTCATCCTCGTCGCTGTCGGCGTCGATAGCGCAGAGGCCTTCGCTCTCGCCGAGCGGATTCGTCGCGTGCTCAGCGAGGGCTTCTATCTCGAGGCCGGCGAGGTGTTCATCTCGGTCTCCATCGGCATCACGCTCGCGACCGGCGACGCATCGTCGACGCCCGCCGCCACACTCATTCAGGAAGCCGACACGGCGATGTACCGTTCGAAGGACGCCGGCCGCAACACCGTCACGATGTTCGACACCTCGATGCGCGAGCGCGTTGCACGTCGCGTCGGGCTCGACCGCCGCCTACGGCACGCACTTGCCGAGGGACACTTCACCGCGTACTACCAACCAATCGTGGCCCTGCCGAGCGGACGGGTGCACGGCTTCGAGGCTCTGGCCCGCTGGATGGACGACGGCCAGATGGTGTCCCCTGCGGAGTTCATCCCCATTGCCGAGGAGTCCGGCCTGATCGTGCCGCTCGGCAAGTTCATGCTCAATGATGCATGCCGCCAGCTCGCCTGGTGGCGCCAATCCGTGCCCGGCGGCGCCGAGCTCTGCATGTCGGTCAATCTGTCGCCCCGCCAGGTACGCGAGAGTGACATCGTCGACACGGTGGCCGAGGCCCTCGAGCGCTACGAACTGCCCGGCAACGCCCTCTGGCTGGAGATCACCGAAAGTCTGATGATGGAGGACTCAGTTGCCACCGCTGCGGTCATGGCCGGACTACGTTCGCTCGGCGTCCGCATGTCGGTCGACGATTTCGGCACCGGGTACTCGTCGCTGTCGTACCTGAAGCGCTTTCCCGTCTCGCGGGTGAAGATCGACCAGACATTCGTCAGCGGCATCGGCGAGCACGCCTCCGACGCCTCGCTGGTGACTGCCATCGTGGCGATGGCAACGGCACTGGATCTCGACGCCGTCGCCGAAGGCGTGGAGACACGCGAACAGGCCGAGCGGCTCGTGGACCTCGGCTGCCGTTCAGCGCAGGGATACCTCTTCAGCCATGCGGTTCCGGCCAGTGAGATTCCGGCCACGCTCGATCGGCTCGGAATTGCCGGAGCCCGGCGCAGCGTGCCACAACGGCGTTGCGCCAAAGCAGCCAGCTGACGACAGCGACCCTGTCGACGTCAGCGTTTGATCGACGAACGCGACGCCGGCACTGACAGCGAGGGGTGGCTCGGGATTGGGCGCGGCAGCTCGGCCACGTACCAGGTCTGGCGGTCGATCACCCGAACCGACGATTGCGGGAAGTTGTCGGCAATTCGTTGCGTGAGTGTGTCCGCCTCGAACGACAGCCGGTTGAAGTCACAGATGTCGAACACCAACACGCCGCCAGCGGTGGCCGGCACCTGCCACAGTTCGATGTAGAGGCGGCTGAACAGGGTGCGGCCGCGCAGCTCTGGCACCACCATGACGAGGATCCCGAAGTAGATCGTGTTCGTCGCTGCGTGGTCGGGATAGCTGGACCGTAGGAACTCGGGTGAGATCTGGGGGACGTCTTCGAGGCTGTTGGTCACCATCGCCAAGCCGACGGGCTGACCGTCTTGCCATCCGACGATTTTCAAGATGCGCGGGTTGGACAACTCGGCGAGCACTTCGTCGCGACTGTAGAAGTGCTGGAGCACCGCGAGGCTTGCCAGCGGCTCGAAATTGGCACGATAGGCATCCCACAGTGCATCGGCATGCGCGCCCGTGATCGAGGTCTCGTGGGTGATGTGGATCGGTGAGGCACGCGGGTGCTGATCGAGGATCGATCCGGAACTGGGTGCAGGGGCCTCGGGCGCAGCCGGGTCCGCCACTGCTTGCAGGGGCGGGAAGGCCTGGGGTGCCGCCGAACGTTTGGCCCGCGTCGGGGTGCGATGTACACCGGGCGCTGTGGTGTTCGCAGCTGACTGTGGGACATCCTGCATAGTGGTTGAAAAATACTACGAAGTTCGATTGTTTCGACGGATCCCCACGCCGCGCCAACCGGGGGCACCGTCAGCACCAACAGATGACCGTGCTTCGGGCACGAACCGGTTCGTGGTCTAGCGTCACCACGTCATCTCCGGCGAAGGACGGCCCCATGTCAAGTACCCACGAACGAATCGCTCTTCTCGGCGGAGACCCAGCATGGAGCAACCAGTGGTCGCTGGGGGGTCTCGAGTTCTACGGTGAACTGATGGACATCGCTACCAACAGCGTGTGGCTGTCGTGCGAGCCGATCACCCCCCTGGACTACGCGGCGCTGGAAGCACCCGACGGCTTCCGCAAGTCTGGCGTTGGAAGAAGCGCACATGATGCCGCCTTCTTTCTGCGTCCTCCCGGTACAACCGTGGACGGACCAGTGGAGTCGGTGCGCGTCGGCGCCCGATCGTTCGGTCTCGTCGCCCGCCCCGGCAAGCCCGAACCGGGCTTCACCAACGTCATGGTGCTTCCCGTCTACAAGTCGCACCGGGTGCTCTTTGCTGCGGGCCGCACGCTCGAGGTCATCGACATCGGGCACGGGTGGTCGCTCATCCCACAGGCGACCGATTCCCAGTTGGGCAACGGGCCTACCCGGGGCAGCCGTCCGGCCCGGGTGCTGCCCGAGGGTTGGGAGCCCCGACTGGTCACCATCGACCGCGATCTCGTGGTTGATCTGCCGTACCCGGCCCGCGTGGCAATCTTCGCCAACGGCGACATCTTCCACGGCCCGGTCCGCCTGACCCCGGCCTGACCCCGGCATCGCTGATCGGTACGCGAAAGAGCCGGGCCCGAGGGCCCGGCTCGTTCGTTGTGTTGCTTGCTTTCGGGGGATCAGGTGCAGGGGTCAATGGCGGCAAGGGTGCCGTCAGCGTTCGCGGTGTACTTTGCCGACACGTCACGCAGGAAGCCTGCGAGCTTGAGCGTCTCCGAGGCAGTGGTGCCCACGGTTGCCGTTGCCGGGGTGGCGGTCGGAATGGTCGTGCCACCGTTCTGAGCGAAGTACGACTCGACGGCGACTTCCATCGTCTTTTTGTCGGCTGCACAGGCACTGACCTGGCCCTTGTCGGT
>WLMZ01000050.1 GCA_009726095.1 Actinomycetota bacterium | reverse complement strand
TCACTGAGGTCGCGCACCTCGTCCACCTGCACACCGAGACGCAGATCGACACCATTGTCGACCGCCGCGCTGCGAAGGAGTGCCTCGAGTTCTGGCTGGTAGTAACACACCGTGAACGGATGGCCGAGCGGGCTCATCAGGTCAGGTGGGATGTCGATGCCGATGATGCGCGTGCCGTCCACGCCGACAAACTCGGCACCGAGCAACGGCGAGGTGATGCGCCCGAGCAGATCGGACAAGCCAGCCCCCTGAAGTACCCGCTGGATCTCGTCGTCCATCACGATGGCGCGGGGCAGGTCGTATACCTCGATGGCGCGTTCGACCACCATGGTCGACAGGCCCCGCTGCGCGCACAGCAGGCCCATTGTCACGCCGACCGGACCACCACCCACCACCACCACATCGAAATCGAACGACCCGTCCATGTCAGATCAGGTCAGTCAAGGCAATGGTTGGTCAGGGTCCCAATGCCGTCGATGCTGGACACGATCACATCACCCGGCTTCAGAAACGTACCCGAGGCAACACCGACGCCATCGGGCGTTCCGGTGAAGATGATGTCACCAGCGGCGAGCGTCATGATGCCCGACAGATAGGCGATCAGGGTTGGGACATCGAAGATCATGCTCGAGGTACGGTCGCTCTGGCGGCGCACACCGTTCACGTCGCACGTGAGAGCGATGTCGTCGGGATTGGCGAAGCTGTCGGTCGAGACCAGCATCGGACCAATCGGGCCGTAGCCGTCGCGGGACTTGCCCAGGTCGAAGTGCGGAGGCTTGGAGGCGAACTGCAGGGCCCGGTCCGAGATGTCCTGACCGACCGTGAGGCCCAGCACGTGACTCCACGCATCGGCCGGGGCAATGTCGCGGCCACCGGTACCGATGACAACGACGAGTTCCACCTCCCAGTCGGCTGAACCGCTGCGCAGCGCGATCGATTCGTTGGGGCCGACGATGCAGCTCGGGAACTTGGTGAACACGAGCGGCTGCGCCGGAAGGTCCATGCCCGACTCCGCGGCGTGTGAGCGGTAGTTCAGCCCGACAGCAAAGCAGTTGCGCGGACGCGGTACCGGCGCCTGTAGCTCGGCCGTGGCCAGATCGCCATCAGGCGCTGCCGTGGCCAGCAAGGCCGCCGCAGCGTGGAGGGCGGCACCGTTCGCGATCGCCGCCATCGGATCGGCCGGGACCGCACCGTTGGTGAGGCGTTCAAGATCGAACCACTGGTCGTGGTCATCCACCAGGGCGCTGCGGCCGGCACTGTTGATGAATCGAAAGGTCATGGAAGGTCTCCTGGTGGTGGGGTGAGCATCATGGCAATGAGCAGGTTGGCATGGGCGTCGACGACCGTCGCAGCCGTGGGCTCGCGCCCGGTCAGGCGGCGGCCCTCAGGGGCATTTGCCGACAGCAGCGAGGCGGCACCGACGAACGTGTAGTACAGGACCAAGGGATCCACATCGGCGTGGGCAGTGGTGACGAACATCGATGCCATGGTGTGGAAACGCTCGCGCACATGGTGATCGACGAGCCAGTCCAGTCGTTCGGAGGCGGAGGTGGCCTCGTGCATCATGATTCGATTCAGCTCGGGGTGATCGGCCGCAAACCGCACGAACAACCGGATGGTGCGCTCGAGACGCTCGCGACCCGACAACAGCTCCGCTGGCGCGAGGGTCGCATCGAGCCGGGCGAAGAGATGATCGACCGCAGCGCGCCACAACTCGTCTTTCGAGGCGAAGTGGTAGTTGATCTGCGGCTGATGCACGCCAGCGCGGGCGGCAATGGCTCGCGTGGAAGCGGCCTCGAAACCGGACGCCGCAAACTCGGCGAGAGCGGCGTCGAGGAGGTGACCACGAGTCACCTCAGAACGCGGTTGTGGTCTTGACGCCGTCGACATCATGCGCAAGAATTTTATCAGACGATAAAAGTTCTGTCCAGCTCTCCCACACCCGCACACAGGAGTCTTTCGATGGCCTCACCGATCAAGTTCGCGCACGTCGTGTTCCGCACGTCTCGTTACGACGAGATGCTGCGCTGGTGGTGCACCGTGCTGGAGGCGACGCCCCGGCATGCCAGCGACTTCATCACGTTCTTGTCCTACGACGACGAGCACCACCGGGTGGCCATCGTGAACTTCCCCGATCTCGCGCCGGCCAATCCACGCTCGGCCGGCGTCGAGCACATTGCCTACACCCTCGCCTCGCTCGACGACCTCTTCGGCAACCACCAGCGGCTCGCAGGCATGGGCATCACTCCCTACTGGACGATCAACCACGGCATGACCCTGTCGGCGTACTACCGCGACCCCGATGGCAATCAGGTCGAGTTCCAGATCGACATCACAGACCTCGACCAGGCCGACGCCTTCATGCGTTCGGACGCGTTTGCCGCCAACCCGATCGGCATCGATGTCGATTTCGACGACCTCATCGTCCGCTACAGAAGTGGCGAGTCGTTCGATTCGGTCACGGCATACCAAGAGGCCCCGGTCGCGGCGGCCGGTTCAGAGCGAGCAGATGTAGCCGACGCGCGGGTGGGCTCGGCCACCGAGTAGCTCGCGGTAGGCGCGTTCCACGGCATCGGCTCCAATGGCGTAGTTGAACTCCACCCAGACACTCGCCCATGACACGAACTGTTCCCACGCGGCACCCACCCGCTGGTCGAGCACCGCATGACCCCACTCGGCATTGCGCTTGGTGATCTGCGCAGGAGCAAAGAAGAATTGCGGCGACGGACCGACCGGTTCGGCGTTGGCCGACGGTACCTGATCCCAGTGTGTGCCGCCCACGATCATGCTGTACATCAGCCGCTCGCCGTAGTGGCGGTGCACGGCGTCGCGCACGGCGGAGTTGCCGGCGATGTCGACGAACACGGCTGGATGTACATCCAGGGTGTTGACCTGGTCATAGGTGACCACACGCGTATAGCAACCGAGTTGCTCGACGAACTCACGATTGGCCTCCGAGGTGAGACCAACCACTTCGATGCCCGGTCGACGGTGTAGCAAGAACGCGGCCACGATGGCGGTCTTGCTGGAGGCGCTGGATACGACCACCGACGTTGCCCCGAAGAACCCGGCATCGTCGATGGCATCGTCGATCAGGAACGAGGTGAAGAACAGTGGCCACAGCAGCATCTGATGGTCTTCGCGCTCGGGGGTGTACATCGGGTCGCCGGCGGTACGGACATAGCGGTTGTACGGACCGGCCATCGCCTGGCGATGGGGTGACATGTCACTGAAGGCGCTGCCATCCGCCTTGCCGGGCGTCACCACGAAGTCGCTCGACATGGGCAGATAGCCATAGACACGAACACCCACACCGACGTCATCGCAGCGCGACTCCGCCACGTCGGCGAAACCCCATACCGGTACACGGCCCCAGCCCGGCTCGGCTGCCGGGAAGAAGTTCCAGTACTGCATGGCCTCGCCGTACACCGCGTAGGTGATGTTGTTCGTCGTGAGCGCAAAGCGATCGACGCGCAGCCGCACCTCACCCTCGCCCAACGGGGCTGGCCCAGGGTTCACGATGCGTGTCTGCTGCAGGTCAGTGCGATTCACTTCGAAATCCACGGATATCCCCTATGTTGGCGAAATTGGCAACGTGTCAGCTCACCCGGTGCAGGGTGTTGCGATCGGTATGCGCCAACGGCTCGGCGAATTCGGCCATGCGCAACATGGTGGTCTCTTCGTAGCTCCAGGTGTCGTCACCGTTGATGGTGACGGTGACCTCGTAGCTGATGGAGCTGGCCTTGGCCGCAAGATAGGTGTTCTCGCCAATGACGTAATTCTTGCCACCGACGTCGGCACGCATGCGAAACGACGTGGCATCGGCTGCGGCCGTACCTCCGGCGAGCACGGTGATACCGCGGGGCACGACGAAACCACGCAGGATCTCACCGGTTGCGGCGTCCCAGAGCCAGTAGCCGACCTCGGTATGGAACGGGTTGTCCTCGCTCTCGCGCCACATCGCGGACTTGTAATCGAGTCCGTACAGGTGCTGGCTGCCGTTGTCGACCGGGCCGAATGGCTTCATCGTGACCTTCTCGAGGTACGGGGTGTCGAACACCACGCCACGGGAGTGCGAAAACGAACGATCCATGCCGCCCTCGCCCTGCCATTCGCCGACCAGTGCCTGCAGTGGACCCCATTCGTTCGCCATCGTCGTCTCCTTGTGAATCGTCACCGTCGGTGAAGCATGCTACTCAGGCCCGGTCCCGACCCCTGCAGGTACACCGACGGGCATCCGCCCGCGGCCACCCTGATCGATGAGCACGTCGGTCAGCGTACGGTCGGTGTGCTGCGAACGCCATGTCAGCATGGCCTGGGCGTGGGCCAGCACGATGGCCGGGTTGGAGATCTCGGTACGCCCCGTGGGGTCAGCAATCAGGTCGAAACAGCGCCATGTACCGTCGGCGAACTGCACATACGACGCCGAGGCGTCGCGGCGAACCGCCAGATGCTGGCGCTCGAGTCGGCGATCCCACGGCCACTCGTGCACGGATCCGTCGATGTAGAGATCGCGCCAGTCGAACTCCCAGTGGGCAGCGTCACGCCACCAGGGCGGTGTCTCACCACGGAGGAACGGTGTGAGCGGCAGGCCGTCGCACTGCACGGGAACGGGTTCGCCGATGGCGTCACAGATGGTCGGGAACAGGTCGATGTTCTCGGTGAACGCATCGACCACGGTGCCGTGCACCTGCGGGTTCGAAGGGTCGCGGACAATACCGACGATGTGATAGCTCTCCTCGAAGTAACCCACCTTCTGGAGCAGACCGTGATCGCCGAGTTGTTCCCCATGATCGGCCGTCACGATGATGAGCGTGTCGTCCCACATGCCACGATCGCGAAGCAGGGCCCACACCCGTCCGAGTTGGTGATCGACCTCGCTGATCATGCCGAAGTACTGGGCGCGCAGCGCACGCATCGCTGCGGGATCCTTCGGGGCAGAGGCAACGTCGATCCCGAGCACGAAGTCGTGCAGCGGATGACGGGAATCCGCCGGGGCATTCGGCATCGGCATGTCGTCGGGGTCGTACATCGTGGAGAAATGGCCGGCCGCCGCGTATGGCGGATGCGGGCGTAGATAGCTGAGGTGGGCGAACCACGCACCCTCTTGCTGGCCGATCCACTGCAGCGCATGGTTGGTGAGGAACGTGGAGACGCTGTGCTCGGCCGGGCGCAGCGGTTCCCTGGCGAGTTCGGGATAGGCCGTACCCAGATTGTCGTAGCCGAGATCGCGTAGCCACTGCAGCCACGGTTCATGATCGTCGGGGAGGTGCAGTACTGCATCGAACCCGGGCAGAACCCCGGTGTAGTGCTGCAACCGGGGATCGTCCGGCCCAGTGACCTCACGCGGGTCCACGCTCTGATCGGTGTAGCCGAACAGCGCCGGTACGTATCCCCGCCGCCGGGCGGCCCAGGCCACGTTGTCGAACCGGGCATCGAGTGGCGTGCCGTTGGCCACCACGCGGTTGTTCATCTGATACATGCCCGTGTACAGACACGCCCGGCCCGGCGCACAGGGCGCCGCCTGACTGTAATGCCGGTTCAGCCGCACGCCCGCTGCCGCGAGCTCGTCGAGATTGGGTGTGCGCACCACCGGGTGCCCGGCAACGGAGAGGCAATCGCCCCGGAACTGATCGAGGGTGATGAGCAACACGTTCATGGCCCGGCAACCTAGTGCGTCGCTCCTCACGGTCGGTCCATGGACCATTAGCTTGGGGCGTGCACGTGTGAGAAGGGAACCACCAATGGCCGGCAGCGTACGCATCGAGATCGAGGGCACGATTGCCACGATCACCAACGACAATCCCGACAAGCACAATGCCTTCGACGACGACATGGATGCGCAACTGTTCGACATCCTCGCAACCATGCCGTCCACGGTGCGCGCCATCATCTGGCGCGGCGACGGCAAGTCGTTCTCGTCGGGTCGCGATGTCGCATCCATCGGCACCAACGTCTCGCCGTTGTCGCATCACGAGCTGATGCGCCGTGGGCACCGTGGTATCCAGCAGTTGTGGAACATTGATGCGCCGGTCATCGTGGCCTGCAAGGGCTGGGTGATGGGTGGATCGTTTCAGCGTGCCCTGCTGTGCGACATCCGCATCGCCGCCGAGGGCACCCGCTTCCGATTGCCCGAGACCACCTATGGGGTCATCCCCGACACCGGCGGCGTAGCCGTGTTGCACCAGATCTGCGGGCCCGGCGTGGTCAACGACCTGGTGATGACCGGGCGGGTGATGACCGCCGACGAAGCACTCACTCATGGCATCGTCAGCCGAGTGGTGCCCGAGGACGCGCTCGATGCCACTGCCCGAGAAATGGCCGAGCAGATCGCGGCAGCACCGACGGTCACCATCAAGCTTGCCCGTACGGTCGTGCGGCATCTCTCGCAACCACAGGTTCGCACCTCGATGGACGACGAGATGATCTATCAGACCTTCCTCAACCGGTCCGACGATTTCGCCGAGTTCCGTGCCGCCCGCTCCGAGGACCGACCCCCCACCTACACCGGGAGCTGACATGTACCAGGGACTTCCCGAACCACCCGCCATCGGCGCAGCGGCGCTGCCCGCCGGCACCTACGACGACGCCACCGTCTTCATCACCGGTGCCGGCACCGGCCTCGGCAAGGCGATCGCCGTCGAGTTCGCTCGTCTCGGCGCCGCCATCGTCATCGCATCACGCAAACCCGAGCATCTCGAGGCGGGCGCCGCAGCCATCGCCGAAGTCGGCGGTCGTTGTCTCACCGTGGCCTGCGATATCCGCGAGCCCGACCAGATTGCTGCCGCATTCGACACCGCCAGCAACGCCGGGTTGATCCCCTCGATCCTGATCAACAACGCTGCAGCAAACTTCCCGGTGCCCGCCGAGGACATGTCGCCCAACGCCTGGCGCACGGTCGTGGACATCACGCTCAACGGCACCTTCTTTTGCGCCCGCGAGTTCGCCCGCCGACATCTGGATGCGGGCACGCCAGGATCCATCGTCAACATCGGCGCCACCTACGCATGGACCGGTGGGCCCGGCTTCGCCCATTCGGCCGCTGCCAAGGCCGGCGTGAAGAACCTCACCGAGACGCTGGCGGTGGAGTGGGCACCGTACGGCATCCAGGTGAATGGCCTGGTGCCGGGGCTGATGCCGCACGAGGACATGACCGCCGACATCCAGGGCAACCTGGCGCGCACACACGACAAGGACGCCTGCCAACCGGCGATGCGCGTTGGGCGACCTCGCGAGCTCGCCTGGGCAGCCACGTTCCTGGCCTCGCCCTACGCCCGGTTCATCTCCGGGCACACGCTGGTGGTCGATGGCGCCAACTGGCAACGTCGGGCGCTCACCATGCCCGAAGTGGTACCGGTGCGCGAGCAGATGGGCCGACCACCCTTCACCCTCTGAACCGCCACACCCACCCGGTCAGGGCGTCGAGCGCAACATCTGTCCCGGCAGTGCTCCGGTGTGCTCACCGTGATCCATGAACACCTGCCCGTTGACCAAGGTGTAGTCGTACCCCGAAGCGCGCTGGATGTACCGGCCAGCACCGTGCGGAAAGTCGTGGGCGTACGTGGGCGCAGGCAGGCGCAGGCCATCGAAGTCGATCACGTTCACGTCGGCGAACGCTCCGGGCTGCAGACGGCCGCGGTCGCGCACACCGAACAGGTCAGCGGTATCACTGGTGAGCCGACGGATTGCTTCTTCGATGCTCCACCGCCTGCGCTCGCGGATCCAATAGGTGAGCAGGAACGTGGGCTGGCTGGCGTCCAGAATCTGGCCCACGTGCGCTCCCGCGTCGGCCAGGCCGAGCGTGACCAGTGGGTCGTCGAGCATCTGCTCCACAGCAGCGAGGCTCTGGTTGAGGAACGGGTAACTGGTCACCAGGGTGCCATCGGTCTCGATCAGCAACTCGATGTAGGCCGCCGCCGGACTGATGCCACGCTGGCGCGCAACTGCGGCCAACGACGTGTCGGGGTGCAGGTCATAGCGGGCATCACCGGAGCCGTCCATTGGGTTCACCACGAAGAGTTGGTCGAAGTCCATGCCACTGCCGTTGGTGTTGGCATCCTCGATCAGGACTCGCCGCTGGGCGGGATCGCGCAGCATCTGCAGCTGCGCCTGTGTGCTGAGCCCGCGCAGTTCACGCCACGATGCCGAACGGTCGAACACCGTGCGCGTCGCGAGACTGAACAAGATGCCCACGCTGCGCGCCGTGGTTTGGGGACGCACCATCGCGCCGGTCTCGTTTTCGTGTTTGGCGAAACCGATCACTCGCTCGTACAGATCGGGGCGGGTGTCGTGTTGCGTGAGGCCAAAGCTCACAGGTCGGCCACTGCGCCGGCTGACCTCGCCCATCCATGCCAGTTCAGCCTTGGTTTTCGGATACTCGGTACCCGCAGCCAGGTCACGCTCACCGATGCGACTCGCCGTCTCGAACACCCCGGCCCCGTGCCGACCGAGCACGTCGGCAAAGGCATACAGCTCGTCCTCGGTGGCGTAGGTACCCGGAACCGGGCGGCCGTCGGGAACCTTGTGTAGGAACGTGCGGCTGGTACTGAACCCCAGTGCGCCGGCTCGCATCGCCTCGTCGAGGAGGTCCGCCATCGCGACGATGTCCTCGGCCGTCGCGGGATCCTCATCGATCGCACGCTCACCCATCACGTACTGCCGGATGGCGCAATGCCCCACCATGCCACCCACGTTCGGGCCCTTCGGCAACCGTCCCATGCTGTCGAGATACTCGCCATAGGTCACCCAGTCCCACGGCAGGCCGTCCATGATCGCTGCACGGGGAATGTCCTCGACGCTCTCCATCAACTCGGCCAGGTACTCACGGTCCTCGGGCCGGCACGGCGCGAAGGTGACACCGCAGTTGCCCATCACCACGCTGGTGACGCCGTGCCAGCAGCTGCTACTACCGATCGGGTCCCACGCCAGTTGGGCATCGAGATGGGTGTGGATGTCGACAAAGCCCGGGGTCACCAAGCGACCGGTGGCATCGATCTCGCGGGCGCCAGCGGAGGCAATCGACGTTTCGATGGCAACGATTCGATCCCCGACGATACCGACGTCGGCAATTCGTCCCGGCGCACCGGTGCCGTCGATCACGGTCCCACCGCGGATCACGATGTCGAATGTCGTGCGAGCAGAATCCATGCGCCAACTCCTCGTTCGAATGCCAGTGCAAGGTTCTATCGCGTTCCACCCGCAGGCGCACTCAAACGGTCCCCTCGTCGTACATCCCAAAGGGTAGCCTTCCATCGTGGCTGGCGAACTCGTCTACGCGTTTCGAGTGATGCGGTTGCCCCTGCTCGACGCGGGCGGGTCAGCAATCGGTCGCATCGAAGACATCGTGATCGTTCCGTCGCGCACCAACACCGCCCCACGCGTGGTCGGCTACGTGGCCACCAGCCAACGCCGTCGCATCTTTGTCAATGCATCTCGGTTCAGCACCATCGATGGTGAGGGCGCCCGCCTGCGCAGTTGGGACGTCGACCTACACCCGTTCAAGCCCAAGCCCGGAGAGATGCTCGTCGGCAAGGACGTGCTCGACAAAAAGATCGGTGACGAAACCGTCAGCGACATAGCCCTGCGCAGCACCACCGATGGCCGGGCGATCTACTGGGAGCTCGCCAAGGTGCGCCTCTCGCGGCGCAATGCGCTGCGCCGCCGGCCCAGTGTGCGCCTGGTCGACTGGACCGAGGTGCCCTCGCTGTTCAGCGGCGGAGCACCCATGGCTGCCGAGGCGGCGAGCATGCGCGACATGCACCCCAGCGATGTCGCCATCGTGGTGCGCACGTTGCCCATGGCGCAGCGCAAGCAACTCGCCGAGGCCATGGACGACGACCGTCTGGCCGACCTGCTCGAAGAACTCCCCGAGGCCGAGCAGCTGCGCATCATCGAGGGCCTGGATCTGGATCGACTCGTCAGCGTGCTCGACGAGATGGAATACGACGACCTCGCCGACCTGCTGGCCGAGATGCCCGGTGAACAACGCACACGGATCCTCGACGCAATGGACGAAGACGATGCCGCTGTCATGCGTCAATTGCTCTCATACGAAGAAGGCACCGCCGGCGGTCTGATGACCCCCGAGATCATCATCCTCGGACCCACCTCCACCGTGGCCGAGGCACTCGCTCAGATCCGCGACCCCGACTGGCTCGTCAGCATCGCAGCCCAGGTCTTCGTGTGTCGTCCGCCGTACCGGGCGCCCACCGGCACCTATCTGGGGGTCGTCCATTTCCAGCGGTTGCTTCGCGAGCCGCCGGGTACAGAATTGGGTCGTTGTCTCGAGCAGGAACCCACCATCACCCCCGATATCTCCGACCGTGAGGTCGCCGAGAAGTTGGCCAGTTACAACATGCTCGCTGTCGGTGTGTGCAACGAGGCCGGACACCTGCTCGGGGCCATCACCGTCGACGACGTGCTCGACCGCACCCTGCCCACCGGGTGGCGCCAGCGCCGCCGGAGCAACTCGCCCACACTCGCCGGAAGCGGTTCAGCACCAACAACCAACTCGGCCGGGGGCACCCTCACCAGCGGCGTGGTGAACGGCGGTCGCCCGACATGACCCGGCGCAGCGACCTCAGCACCCCGCGACAGCGCCGTCGCTTCGGTCTGCACTACGACCCGGATGCCTTCGGCCAGTTCAGCGAGACCATCGCCCGAACCCTGGGGACAGCCCGGTTCCTGGTGTGGCAGAGCGGCATTATCGTGTTGTGGTTCGCCTACAACTTCGTCGTGCCCAACAGCGCCAAGTTCGACAACCCCACCCAGGGTTGGGTACGTCTCACGATGGTGTTGTCCCTGCAGGCCGCCTACGCAGCGCCGTTGATCCTGCTCGCACAGAACCGTCAGGAACAGCGCGACCGCAGTGAACTCGACCTCGATCGCAAGGTCACCGAACGCACCCAGGCCGATACCGAGTTCCTCGCCCGCGAGATCTCCAGCGTCCGCCTGGCCCTGGCCGATATCGTCACCACCGAGGACCTACGCGATCACCTCGAGCGGCTCACCGACGCGGTCGAGCGGATGGCCCAGCGGCTCGACCTGATCGAGGTGCAGGCCACCAAGGTGATCGCACTCGATCAGCCCCGCGACGAATAGTCCTGCTTCACCCGGGGCCAATCAGTCAAGGGTCATGCCCGGCAGGCCCCACACACACCGAGTAGATCGAGGCGGTGGTGACGCAGTTCGAAGCCGTTCATCGCCGCCAGGCTGTCAAGGGACTCATCGAGGGCCGACTCCACAGCGTCGGGCACCTGCACATCGCGAACCGTTCCGCAGCGCTCGCAGATCAGGTGGTGATGGTGACCTCCGATATCCTCGGCCAATTCGAAGCGGGCCCATTCATCGTCGGTGACCACACGAGCGATCACGCCAGCCTGCTCGAGCACATTCAGGTTGCGGTAGACCGAGCTCTGCGCCAGGTTCGGATGCAGGCGCATGATGTCGGGAATCGTGATGGGATGTTCGGCTGCGTCCAGGATGTCGACGAGTTGGCGGCGAATCGATGTATAGCGCTGGCCGTCGCCAACGAGGCGACTCGCAGCGATCTGGTGGATATCGGCGCTCATTGCCGGATCAGTCCTGCATCGCCCGGGCGACGCCGGTGAACTCGAACAGACGCACTCCGGCCGCCTGCACCGCCACCAGCAGGTCAGCGGTGGGTAATGAGGCGTCGCCAAGCACGACCAGCCCACGTGATGACGCCAACTGCAGCACCCAGCGCGTCATGGTCGCTGCCACCACGGCAGCGGCTACGCCAGAACGCACAGCAATGCCGGCGATGAGCGTCTCGCGGGCGCCGCTGGGCAGGCACCCGCGCACCTCGACGCGAAGACCACCGAGTCCGCCCTCGCTATGCGGTGGACGCAGCATCGGCAGACGCGCCGTGAGGCGATCGCGACGGGTTGCCGACATACGCGCGCTCAGACGGGTACTCGCTGGAAACACCCGGTGCAACAGCACCGGGTCGGGCATCTCGGCGCGATAGCAGTCATACGAGTTGATCGGCTCTGGGAACCAGCACAGCTCGCGGCCCGCCCCAGCGGGGCGTTCTATCCACTCACCATCGTGCAAGCCCACCGAGGTACCGCCCAGCGCCGAGTGATGCTGACGGGCGCAGGCCGGTCCACCCGTGCCGTGCATGGCCACGTGGATCTCGTCAACCTCGTACAGCTGTTCAGCCAGATACCGCGCCAGCAGGCCCGACAACCCCGGGGCCATCGCCGCACCCACCACCAGGGTGGCATCGTGGGTGCGCGCCCGGTGATCGAGCTGCAACATTGCCCGCACGTCGTCAAGGTCGTCGCTCATTGAGACCACCGACACGCCGCTGCTCAGCAGGCGCGCAGCCAGATCCGCATGTGGGGCCGGATGGGCAAGCACCACCACATCGGCAGCAACGGTTTCGTCGATGTCGATCACGGCACCCGAGACAATGCGCGCCACCCGGTTGGCAACAGTGGCTGTCGTATCCACGATCGCGAGTCGCAGAGTCGGCGCATGCCGGAGCAGGTCGGCCACACGGGCGCCGGTGACACCTGCACCCACCACCGCCACAATCGGTGTATCCGTTGCAGAAGTCCCGATCGCAGGCATCATGCCCTGCCGATCATTCGGGATGGATGGACAGCTCGCGCCAACCACCCTGTTGGGGGGGAACGCCACCCTTGCCGCGCAGACGCAGCACGCCGGCGACGATGCCAGCAGATGCAAGGGCCAAGATCGCACGACGAAGCATTTTCACCAGTGGGGCTACACAGAATCGAACTGTGGACCTCATCCTTATCAGGGATGCGCTCTAACCGACTGAGCTATAGCCCCGAAGCTTCGGGCACCGCACGTTATCGGGCAAAGCGGGTCATCCTCAACCGGCGAAGTGGACAGAATTCACGAAAACCATCGACGCTGGGTGGAACAGGCCAAATCTCACCGGTTCGGGCGGCGGCGGAGCAGCGGGCCCGAGGCTGCGGGTGTGCGCTCGACGACCTCTTCTTCCAGCACGGTCACGCGAATGCCGCCGACGAGATCGGTGATCAGGTTGAACAGGGTCGCTGTCAGCAGGGCCAACCCCGTGAGACCCAACGCCGCAAACAGACCCAGAATCCAGGCATTGTGGTACAGCTGGCCACCCTTGAACCGGAAACTGCTCCAGCCGAACGACTCGAAGAACTTCTCCAGGTTGTCGATGGTGCCGGTGGTGTAGGCAACGTTCCACAGCAGCACACCTGCCGTCAGACAGATGCCGTACAACACCGTGCTGAAGCACAGCGCAATCTTGAACACGCTCCACGGATCGACATGGCGCACCACCCGGGTGACCCGGCGCACGCGGGGGCGCGGCCGGCGACCGCCGCGGCGCAACTGGGTGGGCCTGCGTGTCTGCGCGGCAAGCCACGCCTCGGGCACCTGCTCGCCGGCTGGTTCAAACAGTTCGAGCGGCTCGCTTTCGGGCGTTGATGAAAACGTGGTGGGTACCCACTCCACTGGCGGCTCCGGATCCGAGTCGGGCTGCATCCGAATGGGCGGCAACTCGATGGGCGGTGCAATCATCACCGGGTTCATCGCCGCGGCGGGGCCGGCGAGTGGCTCGATCACCGCTCGTTCGGTACCACTCGATGCAGTTCGCGATGCCGGACTCGTGGCCTTGCGCTTTACTGGCCGGGGTGGGGGTGTCTCGCCGGGGGTGGTTCGTGCACCCGCTGCTGCGTCCGACACCTGAGCAGATGACCCCGCCGAGGTCGGAGTCGCTCGCTTGGCGCGCGGAGCCGCCCGCTTGGGAACGCCCTCCTCGCGGGGGTCCACCGCGCTGCCCGTGCGGCGGGCCGGCGCTGCAGGGCGCGCCGACGCCTTACGAACCGGAGCCGGTTCGCCGCTGACCACATCGTTGCGGCGATCATCTGAGCTCACCTCGCAGAGTGTAGAGAAACGCAGCCCTTGCGTGACGGCACGACTGCAGCATTGATCACTTCTCCGAAAATGGAACATCTCCCCACCGCCGCACCAGCGGTGTCACGGCGCGTCACGGGGCGTTGGACGCTTGTGCGACCGCACGTTGTTCGCCCACCTGGGTCGTCACCCTGATGGTGCGGACACCGCCATCCGTGGTTTCCGAATAGCTGATGATCCGAGCCCCGTTCAGCGCCGCTGCCCGACCGGCAACATCGGCCCCACCAAACTGTGCAGCCAGCGCAGCGGCATCGGCCGCGTTCTGGGCAGCGCTGCGTTGTGCCGCCTGAAGCGCCAACGTGCCCACACCCCAGCCGAGGGTCATCACCAACACCACCGTGATCATCACGAGCGGCAGTGCCTGGCCACGATCGTGGCGACGAGTTCGAACTGTTGTCATATGACACCTCCACGCCTCAAGCGACGAGTCGGCCACATGGCCGCAACCGGCGCCCACAGCGCGAGGTGGCGCACTTGCGCGATGTCGAGGGTCTACTCGTCGACGTCAACTGCCAGGATCGGGGCTACCGAGGCAACCGTCTGGCCTTCGGCGAGGCTCATCACCCGCACACCCGTGGCATCGCGACCCTGCGAACTGATCTCACGCACGCTCATACGAATGGTGACACCAGCACTGGACACAGCGACGATGTCATCGTCGAGTGCCACCATGAAGGCGGAGACCACCTTGCCCTTACGACCGGTCAACTTGATGCCGATGACACCCTGACCGCCACGGCCCTGTCGGTTGAAGCGATCGAGTTGCGTGCGCTTGCCGTAGCCCGACTCGGTGATCATCAGGATCGCCGTATCGTCGCGGGCGACATCAACGCTGACAACCTCGTCACCGGCTTTCATCTTCATACCGCGAACGCCACCGGCCGAGCGACCCATCGGCCGGACCTCGTCCTCGTTGAATCGAATGGTGATGCCACTACGGCTCACCATGAAGATGTCGTCGCCGCCGCTGGTCTCGATGACCTTGACCAGTTCGTCCTTCTCGCGCAGGTTGATTGCAATCAACCCATCGCGCCGGCCCGAGTCGTACTCGTTGAACGCGGTCTTCTTGACCGTGCCGTTCTTGGTAGCGAAGAACAAGTAGCGCTCGCTCGCGAAGTCACGGGTGTCGATGATGGCCTGAATGGATTCGCCGGCCTGCAGTGGCAACAGGTTCACAATGGGCATGCCCTTTGCGGTGCGCTCGCGTTCAGGGATGTCCATGGCGCGTAGGCGGTACACCTTGCCGCGGTTACTGAAGAAGAGTAAGAACGCGTGCGCTGTGGTGAAGATGACATGGTGAACGATGTCGTCGGCTTTCAGCCTTGCGCCGGCGACCCCGCGGCCACCACGACCCTGCGTCTTGAAGCTGGCCGCCGGCACTGCCTTCACATACTGCGCCTCGGTCATCACGATGACCAGTTCGCGGTCATCGACGAGATCCTCGATGCTCATCTCGCCCGAGTCATAGGTGATCGCGCACTTGCGTGGGGTGGCGAACTCTTCGCGTACGGCCAGCATCTCTGACTTGATGACACCGCGCAGCTTCTCGGGAGAATCCAAGATGGACTGCAGTTCGAGAATGCGCTCCTGCAATTCGGCCAGTTCGCGCTCGAGGTCGATCCGGCTCAACCGGGTGAGTTGACGCAACTGCATCTCCAGGATGTCCTGGGCCTGGATCTCGCTGAACTCGAACGGCGCCGACATCAGGCCGTCGCGTGCCGAAGCACCATCGTCGCTGGAACGGATGAGCGCGATGATCTCGTCGATCACGTTGAACGCCTTGATCCGGCCCTCCACCTTGTGCTCGCGCTCGCTGGCCACGCGCAGGCGATAGGTGGTGCGGCGTGTGATGACCTCGACCTGATGGCTGACATAGCCATTCAGAGCCGAAGCCAGATTCAGTGTTCGCGGCACGCCATCGACCAGCGCCACCATGTTGACGCCGAAACTGGTCTGCAACTGGGTGAGCTTGTAGAGATTGTTCAACACCACGTTGGGGTTGGCATCACGCTTCAGCGAGACAATGAGGTTGGTCTTGCCTCCCGACGAACCGTCGTTGACGTCAGAGATGCCGTCGAGATCGCCGCCGTCCACGAGTTCCTGGATACGGCCAGCGATGGCTGAGCAACTGGTCTGGTAGGGCAACTCGGTGACCACGATGTGATAACCACCGCGCTTGGTTTCCTCGATACTGGCCGTGGCGCGCATCTTGATGCTGCCGCGACCCGTGGTGTAGGCGTCGATGATGCCGGCGCGCCCGAGAATGGAACCGCCCGTTGGGAAGTCGGGGCCGTGCACGAAATGCATCAGGTCCTCCGACGTCGCCTCGGGATGGTCGATGAGATGGATCGTGGCATCGATCACCTCGCCCAGGTTGTGCGGCGGGATGTTGGTGGCCATACCCACCGCAATGCCCTGACTGCCGTTGACCAGCAGGTTCGGGAAGCGCGCGGGCAGCACCGTTGGTTCTTCACGGCTGCCGTCGTAGGTGGCCACCATGTCGACGGTTTCCTCGTCGATGTCGGCAAGCAACTGCATCGCCAGGGGATGGAGACGGCATTCGGTGTAACGGCTGGCCGCAGGTCCGAAGTCGGGCGACCCATAGTTGCCGTGGAAGTCGATCAACGGATGGCGCACCGAGAACGGTTGGGCCATACGCACCAACGCGTCATAGATGGCGCCGTCACCATGCGGGTGGTACTTCGCCATCGTGTCGCCGCTGACGCGGGCCGACTTCACGAAGGGACGGTCCGGGCGGAAGCCCTGCTCTTCCATGTCCCAGATGATGCGACGGTGCACGGGCTTGAGCCCGTCACGCACGTCGGGCAGGGCGCGGGCCATGATGACGGACATGGCGTAGTCGAGGAAGCTTCGCTCCATCTCGTCCTGCAACGAGATGGGTTGCACCGACAGGGAGGTGTCCTCGCTGTCGTCGCCGGATTCGGGTGGGGTGTTGGGTGTGTCAGACATGTGATGGTTCCGTTAGATGTCGAGGAAACGAACGTCTTTGGCGTTGGTCTGGATGAAGTGCTTGCGGCTTTCCACGTCGTCACCCATGAGCACGCTCACGATGTCGTCGGCAATGGCCGCTTCTTCGACGGTGACCTTCAGCAGGGTGCGGCTCTCGGCAGCCATGGTGGTGCCACGCAGCTCTTCCCAATCCATTTCGCCGAGACCCTTGAGGCGCTGGAATTCCTTTTTGTGGTTGGGCCGTTCCTCCAGGAAACGGGCCTTGGCGGCATCGTCTTTCAGGTACACCTTTTCCTTGGCGACCTCGGTGGAAAACAGCGGTGGTTGAGCAATGTAGACATACCCGGCCTCCACCATCGGCCGCATCTGACGGAAGAAGAACGTGAGCAACAACGTACGGATGTGGCTGCCATCAACGTCGGCGTCGGCAAGCACGATCACCTTGTGATAGCGGGCCTTCGTCGCATCGAACTCGTCGCCCACACCACCACCGATGGCGGTGATGAGCGTCTGCACCTCGGTGTTCTTCAGCATGCGGTCGAGCCGGGCCCGCTCCACGTTCAGGATCTTGCCGCGAATGGGCAAGATGGCCTGGGTGCGGGGGTCGCGCGCATCCAGTGCGGTGCCGCCAGCGGAGTCGCCCTCGACGATGAACAACTCGCTCTCGGCAGGATTACCGCTGGTGCAGTCCTTGAGCTTGTCCGGCATGCCGGCGCCCGCAAGTGCGGTCTTGCGGCGGATCGCATTTCGAGCGTTCTTTGCGGCGACGCGCGCCTGGGCGGCGGCAAGACCCTTCTTGACGATGCGGTTCGCCTCGACGGGGTTCTCCTCGAGCCATTCGGCCAGGCGTTCGTTGGTCGCCTTCTGCACGAACGAACGCATCGGGACGTTGCCCAACTTGGCCTTGGTCTGACCCTCGAACTGCGGCTCGCGCAACTTCACCGACACGATGGCGGTGATGCCTTCGCGGATGTCCTCGCCAAGCAGGTTGTCGTCTTTTTCCTTCAGCAGGTTCTTCGCACGGGCGTACTTGTTGATGACGCTGGTGAGAGCTGTCTTGAAGCCCTCGACATGCATGCCGCCCTCGGTCGTGGAGATACCGTTGGCGTAGCCGTGGATGCCCTCGTAGTAGCCGGTGTTCCACTGGATTGCGATATCGAGCGTCTGGCCCTCGGCGTCGTCAGCATCCTCGTAGTTGGCGACCTTGCTGAACAGCGCCTCCTTGGAGACGTTGAGGTGCTTGACGAAATCGACGATGCCACCCTTGTACTGATACGTGAGGGTCTGCGCGCGTCCGGGCCGCTCGTCGGTGAACACGATCTCGAGGCCCTTGTTGAGAAAGGCCATCGTCTGCAAGCGCTCCAGCACGGTTCGCGCCACGAACTCGGTGCCTTCAGCCTGGAAGATCACCGGATCTGGCCAGAACGAAATGCTGGTGCCGGTCTTGCGGCCGCCCGACGGCGAGTCGCCGGCGGCAGCCATCTTGCCCTGCGGTTTACCGCCACCGGCATAGCGCTGCTCGTAGTGCGTGCCGTCACGATCGACCTCGACGATGAGTTTCTCGCTCAACGCATTGACCACGCTGACGCCCACGCCATGCAGTCCGCCCGAGACCTTGTACCCCTCGCCACCGAACTTGCCGCCGGCATGCAGCACCGTGAGCACGACCTCGGCCGCACTCTTGCCCTTGTGCGGGCCTGATGGATACGGATCCACCGGGATGCCGCGACCGTTGTCGTCGACCCGACAACCACCATCTTCTAGGATGGTCACGCTGATACGCGTGCAGAACCCCGCCATGGCCTCGTCGACGGAGTTGTCGACGACTTCCCAGATGAGGTGGTGCAGTCCCGCCAGACCGGTGGAGCCGATGTACATGCCCGGGCGCTTACGTACCGGGTCGAGCCCTTCAAGGACCTGAATGTCCTTCGCGCCGTAGGTGGCACTGGCTTGACTGGACGACTTGCCAGTTCCGGGAGCATCAGTCAATGACACAGGAGACCTCATCTGTCATGGTTGGAAACCGACCACTGGTTTGGACACCATGCTGCGGCGTGCGCTGCGGGTGGCCTGGGTGGTCGTGGGGAAAGAGGTGACGGGTGGAGCGGGAAGGGGCCGCCCACCGGGGGCCGACCGAGCCGCGAGCGGCGCTCTGAAACCCTTCAAAAACAGCCGTGATCGCAATGTGGAGAGTCTACCAAAGGGGTATGACATTGGTGTGATTTGTGAGCGGTTCCGCGCCCAGACTTTTCTGGCTCGCAAACTGCCCGACATGGCCGTCTCAGCGTGGTTTTACACGAATATCGAAGCGGGAGACCTCTAAACCGGCTACGGACCTCAGGCGAGCGATCACGTCGCTCTCGAGAAAGCGCAGTTGGGTTGCCCATCCGGGTTCGTCGACCTCGACCAACAAACGGTCACCGTCGAGCTTGATCGGTCGGGCATGATCAGCGACCACCTCACCCACGGCATCGGCCCAACGGCTGAACAACGAACCCATCGAACGGGCGTCGTAGGTGCCTCCGCGTAAGCCGCGGACCACGCCGTCGAGGCTGTCGCGCAGTGGCACCGGTTCGTAGCTCACGCCACCACCGTACCGTTGCGGATCCGCAGCACCCGGTCGGGGTGGGCATCGGGTGGTAGGGCACTCGCGGTGGTGATCAGCACCTGACCAGCCGGCAAATTGGCCAGCAACGCTGTGGCACGCGACGCGTCGAGTTCGCTCAGCACATCGTCGAGCACCAGGATCGGCGGCGTGCCGACCTTGTCGGCCACCAGACGATGTGCACCCAGGCGAAGGGCCAGGGCCAGGGACCGCTGCTCGCCCTGCGAGGCATGGGTGCGCGCAGGCATGCCGTTCAACGAGATCTCCAGATCGTCGCGATGCGGACCCACGGTGCTGGACTGACGGCGCACATCGTCGGTGCGCGCCACACTCAACGCCTGTAACAGCCCGACCCGTCGCCAGGCGGGCTCGTACACCAACTCGACCGGCGTGGGTGTACCGGCAAGCTGCTCGTAGGCCTGAAGCACCATCGGACTCAGTCGCGCAATCAACGTGGCGCGGGCATGACCCAACTGCTCGCCGCTGGCGGCCAATTTCGCATCCCAGACATCGAGGGTGAGCGAGACCTCGTCGTTCAACCGTCCGCCGCACTGTTTCAGCAGGCTGTTGCGCTGCTTCAGAATGCGATCGATCTCGAGCCGGAGCGCATCATGCTTCACGGCAAGGGCAACCAGGGTGTCGTCCATCAGACGGCGCCGTTCACCGGGGCCGCCCTTCACCAGGGTGAGGTCATCGGGTGAGAACACCGACACCCGCAACACACCGAGCAGTTCCCGGCTCCGTCCCAAGCGCTGACGGTTCACCAGCACCCGGTTGCGGCCACTGCGGTTGATCTCGGCCTCGATCAGCAACTCACGGCCGTCGTCGTGTACGACCTCGGCTCGAATGATTGCTGTGTCGGCACCCTGACGGATCAGGGCGTCGACTGGCGCGCCGCGGAACGATTCGAGCGTGGCCAGATACCCAAGCGATTCGGCCAGATTGGTCTTGCCTTGGCCGTTGTCGCCCACGATGGCCGTGGTCCCCGTCACGAACTGCAGGTGAGCTGCGTTGTAGTTGCGGAAATCAACAAGTTCCAACGAGCGCACCAGCACGCCAGCACGTTACCGGCCAGCGATCGGTGCAGTGTCAGGCGGTTACGGCACTCGTACCGGCATGAGCAGGTACAGGTACTCCGGTTTACCCACGCCACGCAGGATGGCCGGCTTCAACCCATCGACGGTCTCAAGGGTGATCTCGTCGCCACCCACGGCCTCGACACCTGCGGCGAAGTAATCGGGGTTGAACGCCACGGTCAACTCGGTGCCTTCGAGTACGGCATCGAGTTCTTCCACGGCGTTGCCGACATCTTGGGTGATGGCCGTCAGGCGGAGGCTGTCGGCGGTCATCTGCAGCCGGATCGGGGTGGCGTCACGGGCCAGGATCTTGACGCGACGAATGGCCTCGGTGAGAGCATCTCGGGCAACGGTGAGCTTGTTGGGGTAGCTGGGCGGGATGAGTTGGCGATAATTCGGGAACTCCCCCTCGATGAGGCGGGTGGTCAGGCGGGTGTTCCCCACCTCGAATGTGGCTTCGCGTTCGCCGAGGCGCAGGGTGAGCTCACTGGCGTGGCCAACGAGACGCTGCAGTTCGCTGAGTGCACGACCGGGCACCAGCACCTTCTGGTCGGTGCCGAGCACACTGGCTCCGGGGAGATCACGAACAGCAAGCCGGTACGAGTCGGTGGCCACCATACGGAGGCCGTCTGCTTCAGCGGTCAACAACACGCCCGTCAGAATCGGACGGGCTTCGTCAGTGCTGGCGGCACGGACCACCTGACGCAGTGCCTCACCGACATCGGCGCTGGGCAGGGTGACCGCGCTCGAAGCCGGCGATGCCAGGCGGGGATAGTCATCGAGCGACAACGGCCGCACGGCGAACTGTGAGCGACCACCGGAAATGGAGACGTCGTCGCCATCGACGGACACCTCGACCTTGCCGGCGCTCAACGAACGAACGATGTCTGCTGCCAAACGCGCTGGAAGCACCACACCACCATCACGCTCGCCGCCCACCTCGACCTCGAGTTGGATCGTCAGCTCAAGATCGGTGCCGGTCACCGTGAGCTTGTCGCCCTTCAACTCAAGCCGAAGGCCCGACAGGACCGGAAGTGTCCCGGTACGTCCCGTGGCGGCACGCCCGGCAGTGGCCAGAGCGTCGGCCAGAACGTCGCGTTCGCAGCGAAACTTCACGATGCAACCTTTCCCACCAGATGGTGATGTATCAAAGTAATGGTAGTAATAAGGCCTGTGGATTGTGGACAACGCGGCGTTGATGCAGCGTAGAGGGCAAATCCGCGTGTGCACGGCTTTCCCCAGCTGTGCACAGGGCTGATTCGGTGTGTCTGCTGCCCGGTGGACAACTGGACGTTGTCCCCGGACCGAGCACCAGTGTCCACAGCAAGTCCATGCATGATGTGCACAGGGGCGGCGAGGTACATCTCAGCCCTGCTTCAATCGTTGGACCATGTCGGTGACCTGGTCATAGACCTGCTTGCGCTCGCTCATCAACCGCTGGATCTTCTCGACGGCGTGGATGACGGTGGTGTGATCTCGCCCACCGAACAGCCGGGCGATGGCCGGGTAGCTGAGGTCGGTCAGGTCACGGAAGACATACATCGCGATCTGGCGACTGGTGACGAGTGGGCGTTGACGACTCTTGCCGCGCAACGCTTCCACGCTCTGGCCCAGGATGATCGCCATTTCGTTGAGGAGTTCGTCGTCGGTGCGGGCCTTGACGGTGTTGTCGGTGAGCAGATCGCGCAACAACTGTTCGGCGAGATGCGTGGTGATGGGTACCCGGTTCAAGCTGGCGTATGCCGTGACCCGGATGAGCGCACCTTCCAACTCGCGGATGTTGTTGGTGATATGGGTGGCGATGAACTCCAGGGTCTCGGCCGGCACACGTGAATCGTCGCGTTCGGCCTTGTTCCGCAAGATCGCGAGCCGGGTCTCCATGTCGGGTGGCTGGACGTCGGTGATCAGGCCCCACTTGAAGCGTCCACGTAGGCGGTCTTCAAGGGTGGGGATGGCGTCGGGCGTACGGTCGCTGGAGATGACGATCTGCTTGTTGGCCCCGTGCAGAGAGTTGAAGGTGTGGAAGAACTCCTCTTGTAGTCCTTCTTTACCCTCCATGAACTGGATGTCGTCGATGAGCAGCACGTCGATGTCGCGATAACGGCGTTTGAACGAAGCGGTGGTGTTGCTACGGATCGCGTCGACGTATTCGTTCAGGAACGTCTCAGTGCTGACGTACCGGACGACGTCGTGTTGGTAGTGACGATGCACGTAGTGGCCAATGGCGTGGAGGAGATGGGTCTTACCCAAGCCGGCGGCACCGTAGATGAACAGAGGGTTGTAGCTCCGGCCGGGGGTTTCGGCCACACGCTGGGCGGCAGCGAGGGCAAACTGGTTCGATTGGCCCTTCACGAAGGTGTCGAACGAGTAGCGCGGGTTCAGCCCGGCAACGTCGGCCGGGCCACTGCTTGAACGGCTGTAGCCCGTTGATCCGGATGAGCCAACAGAGGGTGACGCAGCGGCGGCGCCGGACTCCGGCAGTTCGGTGTCGGACACCTCGCGTTGTTCGTCGGCCTGGTCGCTGACCTGAACGTCGACGACGAAGGTGCGGCTGGCGGCACCGATTTCCTCGAGCGCGTCAAGAACGAGCGGAAGATATCTCGACATGATCCGATCGCGAAGATGTGTGTTCGGCGCGCTCACGCGCAGTTCGTCAGGCTCGCTCTCGAGTGCCACCACGTCTTGGAAGGTGGAGAACCAGACAGCCTCTGACACCTGAGCACGCAGCAGTTGAGCAACTGCTGTCCACAACTGTTCATAGTCGCTCACCTGCACCTCCTCATTCGCGCCGCGAAACTGTCCACATTGTTGTCCACACAGTGTGGACAACGAAATCCTGCGGGTGACGCAGAATTGGCCACGCTAGCACTCTTTGCACACCTGCCGTCCACGGGTACGTTGGAGCCCGCATCGTGGCATCCAGTCCACCGGGTACCACGGGAATGGTCCGCGATGAGTTGGCCTGCTAGTTGCCAAGTTCGGGCGCGACGCCGTAGCCTGTCGCAGTTCTGGCGATATCTGCGTATAGCTCGCGTCAGGGTTCACGTTTTCCGCATCACCCATGGTGGTGCCTTCCGAGGAGGTTTGCGTTGAAGCGCACCTTTCAACCCAACAACCTGCAGCGCGCCAAGAAGCACGGCTTCCGCGCCCGTATGAGCACCAAGGGCGGCCGAGCCGTGCTGAAGTCTCGTCGGGCCAAGGGCCGGCACCGTCTGTCAGCTTGATCGGGCGCTTTCGCGGGCGGGCCTCGTTTGAGCGATTGTCTCGGACCGGTTCGCGTGCTCGCGCTGGAGTGCTGTGGTGCACGTTCGTACTCGATCCCCACGTAACGCCGCCCCAGGTGGCGTATGCGATCGGCCGCGCCGTCGGCCCGGCAGTGTCGCGCAATCTTCTGCGCCGGCGGCTGCGGTCGCTCCTGCAGCAGAAATATGCTCACCTACCAGCAGGTTTG
>WLMZ01000005.1 GCA_009726095.1 Actinomycetota bacterium | reverse complement strand
CCGTGCGGCGACCACCGATCGAGAGTCGTTCGGCCAAGGCCTGCTGACTGAATACCTCACCGACGAGGCGTGCCAACGCAGACGGGTCGGACGGTTCGAACAGCAGGCCAGAATCGCCGTCGGCGATCAGTTCTCGTACGCCGCCGAGGTTCGTGGCGATGACCGGTATTCCTGCGGTCTGCGCCTCGGCGATGGTGCGCCCGAAGCCTTCGGGGTACGAGGCGGGATGAATCAACAGGTCGCTCGCCGACAGCAGCGTCGATACCTCGGGCACAAGGCCGACGAGCCACACGTCATCAGCCAGGTTGTGGCGGGTGATGAGCGCCCCGAGTTCACGCCGATAGACGACAGAGGCTTCGCCGTAGAGATCGCCGCCGGCGAGCACGAGCAGCGGCCTGGGATGGGGTAGTTGCGCCCAGGCTTCGACGGCCACATCGTGCCCCTTGGTGGGGTGCAGATGAGCCAACATGACCACGACCCGACGATCGAGTGGCAACCCGAGTGCGCTGCGGGCCTGGGCGCGGCCGACGAACTGCATCGGCTCGATCGGGTCGTCGACCACGTAGACGGGCCGTCGGCAGTGCGACACGCTCTGCGCGGCGAAGTTGGAGGTGGCAGCGATGGCCGAGGTCGAGCGCGAGGTTGCGGCGATGATGGCGCGCGCCGTGCCGTTGGCGGGTCGCTCGCGCAACGACCAGACAACCGGCCAGCGGCGGGCAAGGTACGGCGTCAGGGCGTGACTGCGGAGACCATTGCTGTGCACGATGTCAGCATTGTAGTTGGCAGCCATTGCGCTGACGCCTCGCGCCATTCTCACCACAGCGCCTGTCATGGACGCAGCGTTCAGGGCGAACCGGGCACTCGAAGCGTGGCGATCGGAGCCGGCAAGGCCCGTATCGAAACCGTCGGCCAACACGGTTGCGCCCGCAGCACCGAATGCTGCTGCCGCTGTCCCGGCGGTCAGGCTCATGAAGGCGGCATCGTGGCCGCGGTCCACCAGCCCGCGTACCAGCAGTTCGAGGCTGCGCTCGGCACCGCCCGCAGCATCACCGCCGGGATTCACGAACAGGATCCTCACGGCGTTGCTCGGTCGAGGATCTCGCGGATGAACGCAGCCGCTTGTTGGCTGATGGTGTCGTACGAGAACGGTTCTGCGAGCGCTGTCAGCGCTGCCCCGGCCTGCAGCCGTGCCGGGTGGGCCACGAGGTCGCGGATGCGCTCGGCCAGACGATCGGGATACCCGGGATCCCATGCCCCGTGATATGGGACCAGCATCTCATCGGGGAGCACGCCCACAGCGGTCCCCACGGCGGATGCAAGGATGTAACGGCCGAGTGCCAGATACCCGGGCAGCTTGCCGGTGGTACGGACCCAGCTTGATGGGTCGTTCGTCTGGGTGATCAGGGCGACGTCGATCAGGCTCACGTACCGGCCGTAGTCGGTGTACGGAACTGGCCCGAGGATGTGTAGCCGGTCGGACACGCCCAGTTCGACAGCCAGCAGGCGCAAATGGGCGAGGCCGGGTCCCTCGCCGATCAGGACTGCATGCACCGGGAGGTCCCTGATGCGGGCGAGTGTCTGGACGACTTCGCTGCCCAGGCCGCCGCCCATCGCTTCGTGCCACGTGAAGCGCCCTGCGATGCCGATGGTGAACACGTCGGCGAGTCCGAGCGTGGACCGCAGGGAGGGGTCGGGCACGGCTTGCACGGCAGCGAGGTCGACGCCATCGGGTACGAGCCTGATGTTCGTCACGCCGTGGCCGCGTAGTACCGCCTCGTGATGTGGGCCCCTCACGACCATGCCCGCCGATTGGCGATACGCGAGTTCCTCCATCACCCGGGCCGTCCACTGCTTCCAGCGCGGCGCGCGGATTTGGCGGAAATACGCGGATGGGTGGTCGCCGGTGTCGACGATCATCGACGTTCGCGGGTGGCTCAGCAGGGCGACCGCGAGCGGAACGACGGCGAGATCGACGCAGTACACGAGGTCGGCGTCGAACGCTCGGGCGCGACGCACCAGACCAGCCGCTGACCGCCGTGAGGCTCCGTTGCGCAACAGGATCAGCGTGTCGGCGGGCTGCAACGCAGCTGCGATGCGCTCAGCACGCGTTGCAGCGGCTGACCCACGGGCCCCGTTGGCGATGAACAGCACCCTGCCAAGCATTCCAAGACCTGTGTTCTATCGGACGACGATCGTCACGTTGGGTTGACCTGCGCCCGCCGTGACAGCACCGAAGGTAACAGCACAAACCCCACGACGGGGATCAACGACACGATGAATCCGGCGCTGCGAACCAGCGCCGAGCTGTGATCGAGCGTGATCATCAGCCCGGTCCCACCGGCCATGACGAGGGCCGCCAACGCCGATACCGATATCTGCGACCATCCGGCGTCGGTCAGCTGTTGATAGGCGTGCTGACGGTGTCCGAGGCGCAGTTCTTCGCCCTTGCGTCTTCGGCGCACGATGGTGGCCCCGGTATCAGTGAGATACAGCAGGAACGGAGCGATCGCGACCTCGGTGGGCACCCCGACGCGCAGTTCGAGGATCAGCAGCGCTGCCAACCAGAAGCCGATGAAGTAGGCGCCGACGTCACCCAGGAAGATCTTGGCGACCGGCACATTGAACGGGGCGAAGCCCAACGCCGCCCCGGCCACGGCCAATCCGGCGACCGTGAGCAATGGGAAGTCCCAGCGGTGCCCGACCACTGCGATGCCCAGGCCGGCAATGGTCGCCTGCGCAACCGACATGCCGTTGATGCCGTCCATGAAGTTGAAGGCATTCACGTAGGCCAGACACCAACACGCGGCGCCGATGCCGAAGCCGAACAACCACCAGGATGGGCCGGTGAACGACTGCAGCAGGAACGGGACGGCGATGGCGACCAACACCGTCTGTGCGATCAGCTTTGCCTGTGCCGTCATCGAATGGATGTCGTCGGACAGCCCGAGGCAAGCCAGTAGGAAGGCACCCAGAACGACACCCGTCGTTGCCTGGGACCATCCATCGAGCGAGGTCGCCAGCGCAGTGATCGCAGCAGCGACGACCACAATACCTGCCCCGCGCGGGGTGACGGATTGGTGCGACGAGCGATCGTTCGGGATGTCGACCAACCGGATACGGAGCGCAACCAGACGAACCAGCGGGACACCGACCATGCTGATCGCTGCGGCGAGCAGAAACGGTGTGAGTGTCAACAGCGCCCCTTCCCGACGGCTGGTGTTGGCGAGCCGTGGGAAATGATCACGCCAGTGAAACTACCGCAATCCGCCGGTCGCCTCTAGGGGGACGGGCTAGGGGGACGAGCTAGGGGGACGAGACAATGGTCCTGCGGGATTGGAGCGGTCCGTGGAAGGCCGCTACTGGCCGGCCGGCCGGATCGAGCACATCGATGGTCCATGTCTCGGGGATGACCAGTGGCTGTGGTCGGGCGGTGAACGAGTAGGGCCGGTGGGCGGCCAGAGTGCCGTTGAGGCGAACGCTGAGCGTGCGCCTGCCACCCGGTGGCACCTCGACGATCTGCGAGTACACGTGCCACGCACCTTCGCGAGCGCTTTCCATTCCGATGGTCGTGCCGTCCAGCGAGACAGCCGTCATCTGCAACGGCGTGTACACGCTGAGGTACATGCGGTTGGCGCCGGCCGGCAGCCCGAAGGCGTTGCCCGCGACCAGCTCGGGCAGTCCCTGCTCCGGCGCGGTGTTCGTGAGCACCACCGTCAGTTCGGCCGAGACAGTGCCCGTTGCGGGGTCCTGCCTGGCGTTGTAGCTGATGTCGCGACCCGCGTACACATCGATCTTGTTCGGCGCAGCGTTGTTGACGGTGATCGCCAGGCCGTCGCCTCCGTCGAGCACGGGTAGCTCTCCCAGCATGCCGATGTCGTGCAGCATCGCCCGCTCGGCCGGATGCTCGGTCCACATGGTGATGCGGCCCTGCGAGGCAAGGGGACCGAGCACCTTTCCAACCGTGACCGGCCCGGGGATGGTACCTCCGAGCAGTTGCTCGACGGTCGTGCGTGCGATGGTGTCGAGCAGGTCCTGACGGCCGGCTCCGTCGGCCAGCTGATACTGATCGCGCAGGATGAAGTCGGCTGCGTTGTCGGCAGTGAGTTCCCGGTCGAGCCCAGGGATAGCGATGGGGCCGGTGAGCTTGATCAGCCCGGCGATACCGGCCGCGTCGATGCTGATGACACCATCGACGTGGCGACCGCCGCTCTGCGGGTACAGCTCGCTGATCACCTGTGCAGTCGAGGGAAAGTCAGGGGACACCGTGATGTTCGACCACGCCGTGTTGCCGGCCACTCCGCCGGGCTGATTGGTGAAGCCGAGCCGCCCGTAACGCGCCAGCCAGTCCGGGGGGCCGGTGACCCGAGCTCCGATGCCGGCCTGGTTCAACTCGCCGGTGCGCCCGAAGCGGGTCATGTCCAGCGATCCGTCGGTGATGGTGAGCTCTGCGAAGTTACCCATGAAGCCGCCGAGCCCGCGGGCCTCGGCTGGCGTGGTGAACGCGATGAAGTACACCCGCTGGCCACCCTCACCCAGCAGCGCCGGGGCCTGCTGCACGGCCGCGAGTGCGTTCTCGCCGCGGACACGTTGTGTGTCGATGTCGCCCTGCAGGCTCAGCAACTTGCGCCGCAGCGGCCCCGCCAGCCACGGGCTGTCGGAGGCCGCCACGCTGTGGTCGAGTTCGTCGAGAGCCAGATTGAGGCGCCGCAGCGGCTGCTCGAGCGAGCGGATGGCGCCGATGTCGATGCGGCCGTGCACCACGCGCAGGCTGTCGAGATCGATGGCGGCGAGCTCCTCGGCGATGGTGTGGCTGGTGTTGCTGGCGCCAGAGGTGAGGTCGGCAACGGCGTTGCGGTTCTGCGCCACGCCAGGCACCAATCGCGCTGGCTGGGCCATCAGCCCGCCCATGTCGCCATCGGCCCGGGCGAACGAAGCGGCCGCCTCGGTGAACGACGCTCGGGCTGCAGCAATGTCACCCTTGGCCAACTCGGAGATGCCCTGATGGGCCTGCCGGTTGCCCTGCTCGAGCGCCGGTCGCGCCGATCGGGCAGCCAGGCCGAAGCTCACCGCAGCCAAGACAGCACTCAGGCCCAGACCGGCGACGATTGCCATCGTCCAACGGCGTCGCCGCTGGGGTATCGAGGCCAGCCCGAACATCGAGAGCGCTGCCATGACCGCGATGCCGATCGCCGAACTGATGGCGAAGGCGTGCACGTTGCCGAGTCGGGCCAGGACCTGCATGATGATCCCGACAGCGATCGTCGGTGCCCATGGGGCTGGTGTGCGCGTGGAGCCGATCGCGTAGGCCAAGAAGACCGCAGCGATGGCGACGGCTGCCAAGACGGTGGTGGGTGCAGCGCCGGCTGCCACGGTGGCGCCGAGGGCGATGGCCCACCATGGCGCGCTGGCTGCACACCACACGGATGCCGTGCCTGCGATGAGCATGAGCGCAATGTCGATCGTACGTGCGCCGGTGGGTGACGGAGCAGCCACCACCATGCCCCCAGCGGCCGACACCGCAATGGCCAAGACGATGCGCCTGTTGGTGACGGTCTGGTCCATGGCGACTGGTGTCTGCTGTCCGCCCAAGGACACCGACGCTACCATTGAGGGCTGTCGCAGGACGATGCGCCGCGTCAACCGTTGACACGACGGACTATCGCTTCAGCCGTAAGCCTGCTAGCGTGTTGCACAAGTTCGCGAGGAAGGTTCAGGTCATGCGCAAAATTGCCCTGCTGTTGTTTGCAGCCGCTCTACCGATGCTCGGTAGCAGCGCCGCAGCGTTCGCTTATCCAATCAACCCTCCGGCTATCGACATCAGCAACGATGCGCCGCAGCCCGGCTCGAACGTCACCCTGTCGGTCAACGCGTTTTGTCCCGGCACGACGGTCACCTTCACGGTCAACGGCAATGTGGTCGGCACGGCTGTTGCCGACGACAGCGGCCACGCCAGCCTGGTCATCGTCGCCCCTGCGGTGGTTGGCGTCTACGTCGTCGTAGCGACCTCGCCACCGGAATGCGGTCTCACGGCCACCTCCCAGCTCTCGATTTCCCCCGTGCCCAGTACGGTGCCGCTGCCCGTTACTGGTTCTGACAGCTCGTTCCCATTGCAGATCGGCCTCGTGGCCCTGGCAGCGGGCGTTGGCATGGTCTCGGTTGCCACCGTGCGTCGGCGCAAGCCAGCATCAGCTGCCTGATATCCCCGGCTCCCGATCAGGCACTACGCTCTTGGCTCGACGCCGACTAGGTCCAGCGTCCCTGTTCTCCCCTTACAGACTGGATGCGTGTTCTGGACGCCAGAATTGTTCTTGATGGAATCCGCCGCCGCTGGTGGGTGGTACTCACCTTTGTGGCGTTGGGCGCTCTCGTCGGAGCCCTGCCAGCACCGAAGGCAGCGACCGATGCGGTCAACCACTGGAACGCGGCGCACACGTTGCTGTTGTCGAACTCGGCCGATGTGGGCACGATTGTTGCCAATCCGGTGTCGCTCAACCAGATCAAGCTGTTTGCAACCACGGGCGAGGTACCTCATCGCGCTGCCGTGAAGCTGGATTTCAAGGGATCGCCGGCCCTGCTTGCCGCGCAGATCAAGATCACCGTCGATCCCGAGAGCGGTTCCATCAGGCTCAGCACCACGCAGAATTCGGCCGAGCAGGCGGTTGCCGTGGCCGACACGTTCGCCGACGAACTCTCCAGCTATCTCGTCGAGCGCCAGGACATCCTGCAGACCGAGCGGATCAGCAGTTCGCTGAAGCGCCAGGACGACCTGAAGGCCAAGATCGACAAGCTCTCGGCGCAGTTGGCCACCCGGCCGGGCGACCCGGTGCTCTCCGCCCAACTCGACGGCTTGACGCGCCAATACAGCGCCGTGTTCGAGCAGTACGACGCCCTGCAGGTGACCGCTGTGCAACTGCAGCTCGCGACACTCGAACGTGCCGAGGCCATCCCCATTGCACGCAAGGGCCTGCTTGCGCCGTCTTCGCGCACCAGCCGCGGCGTGCTCGGTGGCATCGTCGGTGGTCTCGCCGGCATTGGCATTGCCATGCTGCTCAGCCGGGTCGACTCCACCATTCGCAGTCGCGCTCAGGCCGAGTCCATCTTCGGCCTCCGCGCCCAGGCTTCGATCCCGATGGTCAAGGACTTCCCGCAGGGCCTCGTGGCCATTCCGGGACGACACGATGTCTTGTCCGATGCCTATCGCAAGCTGCGCAGCGTGGTGTCGTTCGTCGAGCACGGGGTGGCCCAGGACGCTGGCCGAGTGCCGGTGATCCTGGTCGTGTCTGCGGGGGCGGGTGATGGCAAGACCACGGTGGCAGCCAACCTGGCCGCAGCATTTGCCGAGAGTGGTGTGCGCACCGTTGCCGTCAACACCGACTTCCGTCGACCAACGCTGTCGAAATACATCACCGGCAAGGTAGCCGACGTCGGTGGCTTGGTCCCGGCGCGCATCAGCACGATGCCACCGGCTCTGCTGCTCAATCACGGCGTCGTTGATGACCTCGTTCTGTTCGATCTGGCGGGGGTGGAGGAATCGCCGGGTGAACTGGCGCGCATCACCGCTGGCTTCCTGCCGAGAATGGCCGAGATCGGTGCGGGCGTGGTGGTCGTCGACACCTCGCCGGTGGACTCCACGGCCGAGGTCCTCGAGTTGGTGCCTCAGGCCGACCTCATCGTGCTGGTGTCACGCGTCGGACGAACTCATGCTGCTGCGGCGCACAGCACGGTTGAAACCCTGCGGTCGCTGACCGAGCGGCAGATTCTGCTCGTACTCGTCGAGGAGTCAGCCGGGCGCAACGGCTACGGCTACTCCTACTCCTACTCCTATGCGGTACCCGCCAATCAGAAGCGGCAGTCGCAGCGGCCTCGTAGAGGTGCGGCCTGACCGTGCGGTCAAAGTGGATTCCACTGCTCATCGGGGGCGCAGTCCTGTACCTGTTGTTCCTTGGTTGGGCCATGGGGAACCTGAGCTACGACACGTGGGGAGCGTTCATCGTGCTGCCGATGATGGTCGGTGTCACCCGGTTGGTGCTGCGGCGTATCTTCACCAAGCGCATGCGGTACATGTATCCCATGGCCCTCGCTGGCCTCGGTGCGAAGGTTGTCGGCTCGTTGGTGCGCTATTGGGTCACGTTCGATGCCTACGGCGGTCAAGCCGACGCTCGTCTGTACCACGACATCGCCAAGGTCATCGCCGGCGACATCCGTGACGGAAGGGTGTCGCTGCTGTCCGCGATCCCTCATTCCACCGGGACCCAGTTCCTCGAGCAGCTCGCCGGGTTGGTGTACGCGATCTTCGGGTCCAGTCGATTGGCCGGATTCCTCCTGTTCGGCTGGATGGGCTACTGGGGTGCGGTCCTGTTCCTTCGCGCTGCGCTGCTTGCCATTCCACGGCTGAAGACGCGGCGTTACGCGAGCCTCGTCTTCTTCGCCCCATCGTTGATGTATTGGCCGTCATCGCTCGGCAAGGAAGCCTGGATGATGCTGTGCCTCGGTCTGGCCTCATACGGTGCGGCTCGCCTGCTCACGGGCTGGGGCGGCGGCTGGTCTGTGCCCTTCACCGTGCTCGGTATCGTCGGCGCCGGGTTCCCAAGGCCGCACTTCGCTCTCATCTGGGCCGGTGCCCTCGTGTGCGCGCTCTTGGTCCTGGTTGTCATCGGCACGGGCACTGACTCCTCCAGGCTCACCGCAGCGGTGTTGTTTGGTATCTCTGTGGTGGGATTGGTCATCCTGATCGGCATCACATTGAAGTTCCTCGATCCCAGGGGTAACCAAGCCGGTGACGTCGGCCTGAGCGATCGGGTCGCCTCCATCCTTGAACAGACCGCCCAGAACTCACAACAGGGAGGCTCGGCGATCACGCCGGTCTCGCTGAACGGACCACTTGATTGGCCGTACGCCATTGGGCGAACCCTCACCCGACCGTTGCTGTTGGAGGTGCGCAGCTTTGGCGAACTCCTGCCGGCGCTGGAGATGACGGCGCTGATGGGTCTTGCTCTGGTGAGCTGGCGACGTATCTTGAACCTCGGTCATGTGCTGCGGCACAACCCCTACGTGGTGCTGTCCGTGCTGGTGGTGTTGACCTTCGGGGTGTCGTTCGCGAACATCTCCAATCTCGGTATTCTCTCGCGTCAGCGGTCCTTGGTGCTGCCCATGCTGTTCGTGCCGTTGTGTCTCCCGCATCGCCGATCCAGCGAGCAGCGTCTCGACGGCGCCATCCACCGTTGAGCGTTGACGGCGGTCCGTCGGTCCGTCGGTCCGTCGGTCCGTCGGTCCGTCGGTCCGATGATGGTGGCGGTTGCCGTGTTCCGGCCATACTGGTGAAGGAATGAAATCGCGGCGTCGGAATACGATCTCCACCTTCACCGCCCGCGTCGTGTTCGCTGTAGCGGTCGCCAGTGGAGTGTTGGCTGCCTTCGCCGGGTGTCGACCCACAGGGTCTGGCGTGCCCGATGCTGTGATCACCACAGCGTTTGCGCTGTTCGTCACCTGGGCGTCGGCAACCGCACCGTGGTGGGCGCTGGTGGTCGCGTCGAGCGGGGCAGCGATGGTCGTCGTCGATCGGCCGCTGCTCATCGCGATCGCATTGGCGGGGTTGTTCGGTGGGGTGTGGCTAGGCCTGCACAGGACTGGCGCCGCGCCGGTCCGGGCCCTCATCGGCGCTGCGGTGCTGCAGGTCGTGCTGCGGTCCAGCTCCGACCCATGGTTCCTCGCTTCGTTTTTCGCGATGGCCGCTCTGGCGTTGCTGCTGGCTCTCACCGGTCTGGCGCGTCGCCCGGGTTTTGTCCGTCGGCGCGTGCTGCACATCGGCATCGGCGTGGGCGTGGCCTTCCTCACTGCCGTCGTGGGCATGATGATCGGGGGTCTGGCGGCCAAGGACCATGCGAGCAAGGGATACGGCGCGCTGATCAGCGGCCTCAACTCGTTGAAGAGCGGAGACCCAGCCGCCGCGTCCGCATCGCTGCACAGTGCTGCCGTGCAGTTGCAGGCCGCTCGCGACGAGTTCGATACACCGTGGACGGCCCCAGCCCAACTGGTGCCGGTGCTGGCGCAACACCGCCAAGCCCTCACCGACATCATCGGAAGGGCCGCAGCGGCATCCAACGCCGCCTCCAAGACGCTGGCGCTTGTCGATCTCAGCCAACTCACGGTGCAGACCGGTGTGATCGATGTCGAGGCCCTTGCCTTGCTGACCCAGCCGCTTGCCGACCTGCGTTCGACGGTGAAGGGGTTGTCGGTTGCGCTCGATGCCGCCTCATCGCCCTGGCTCTTCGCTCCGTTCCAGGACCGGCTCGACCATGCCAGAACCCTGGCCTCAGAGGTCATTCGTCAGGCCGACACCAGCCTCGATGCTGCCCAGCAGGGGCCGGCGATGTTGGGAATTGATGGACCCCGCCGGTACTTCATCGCGTTCACCAGCTCGGCCGAGGCTCGTGGGCAGACGGGTCTGATGGGTAACTGGGCCGAGGTCACCATCACCAAGGGACGCCTGAAGCTGACCGCCCGCGGTCGAACGGGCGAGCTGATCACCGATCTCGAAAAGCGGGGCGGCGCGTCGCTCGTCGCCAGCGACGAATACTTTGCCCGCTACGGACAGTTCGGGGCAGGCAGCCAGGGTGGCAAGGTCATCCCGAAGTACTGGAGCAACATCACCATGTCCCCGGATATGCCCGCTGTTGGTTCTGCGATGGCGCAGCTCTACGAGCAGGCCACGGGCCGCGCCGTCGACGGTGTGTTCATCATCGATCCGGCCGGCATCGCTGCGCTACTCGACCTCACCGGTGATGTGGTGGTGCCCAGCCTCGGCGTCACGTTGTCGTCCACCACCGCCGAGCAATTCCTGCTTCTCGATCAGTACACGCGTCCCGAGTCCGAACGCGAGGACATCCTCGAAGCCGTCACCCGCGCCACGGTGGACCAGGTGTTGAGCGCACAGCTGCCGAGCCCGCAGGTGTTGGCGGCCGACCTCGGGCGGGCGGCGACGCAGGGGCACCTCTCGGCATGGGCAGTGCGCCCGAGCGAGCAGCAACTGTTTGAACATGTCGGCATCGACGCAGCGTTACCCTCACCCTCGGGCCACGATGGACTCGCTGTCGTCAACGACAATGCCAGCGCCAACAAGATCGACAGTTTCCTCAAGCGCGAGGTGCGCTACGAGGCAAGGTTCAATCAGCGCACCGGCCGTACCACGGCGGTTGCGTCGGTCACGATGACGAACACGGCGCCGTCCACCGGCTATCCCGACTACGTCATCGGTAACCGGCTCAAGCTTGCGCGCGGCACCAATCGAACGATTCTCAGTCTGTATTCGCCCCTTGCTCTGCAGGGCGTCACCCTCGACGGTGTCGCCATTGGTCACAGCTCGAGCACCGAACTGGGCTGGAACGTGTACGCGACGTTGATCACCCTGGCACCGGGTCAGCGCGTGACGGTGGCGTTCGATCTGAACGGCGCACTTGCTCCGGGTCGTTACCAACTCGTCTACCGACCGCAACCCCTCCGGTTACCCGAGCGGCTTTTCGCTGAGGTCAAGAACACCGATGGAGCAACCGTGGCGGGGTTTGCCGGGACCCTGAAACGGCGAAGCGTGTTGTCCGGCCGGGGGCTCGTTCCTTGGCGTTGAGGGTGCCGATCCTCCGCCTACACTTTGTCAACTTCGAGAGGTGGTTGAGGTCCTGAACACGGAAACGATCTTTGGGGCGCTCCGGCGTCGCTGGTGGGTGGTGGTCGCTATGGCCCTGCTCGGCGTGCTCGCGGGCGCAGTTCCCGCACCCGCCAAGCCAGCCAACTCCGCCGTGGAGACCTCCACCACCTGGACAGCCAGCCACACGTTGCTCATTTCCAGTTCGTCGTCCACCCAGAGCGTCAACAGCGACCCGGTGGCGATCAACCAGTTGCAGCTCTTCGCGATCACTGGCGAGGTGCCCAAGCGCGTTGCGAAGTCGATCGGATACGACGGGGCTCCGGCGGCATTGGCAGCGCAGGTCACCGTGGCCGTCGATCAAAACACCGGCGCCTTGCGCATCACGACCAAGCAGAGCACTGCTGAGTTGTCGGTGCAGGTCGCCGATGCCTTCGCCGACGAACTCACCAAGTACATCGCCGAGCGTCAGGACTCGCTGCAGTTCGATCGCCTTGCCGCATCACGTGAACGGCTCGACTCGCTGAAGACCGATATCGAGAAGCTCGAACCTGTTGCGGCGGCCAACCCGAACGACAAGGTCACAGCGGCGCAGCTCGATGCACTCAGCCGTCAGTACAGCGTGGCTTTCGAGCAGCTCAGCCAGCTCCAGGTAGATAGGGGCCAGTTGCAGCTCACCACGCTCGAACGGGCGCAGGCAATCGCGGTCGAAGGTCAGGGCGGTGTCAGCGGCATCTCGGCGCCCACCTCGCGCACCAGCCGGGGCATCCTGCTCGGCGGTGTTGGTGGGATGGTCGGTTTCGGGGTTGTCCTGTTGCTCGCCAAGCTCGACCGGCGAATCCGCACCCGCACCCAGGCCGAAACCATCTTCGGCTTGCGCAGTCAGGTGGCCATTCCGATCACCTCGAAGGAAGCCGCCGCTGGCATGGTCGTGGTCCCCGGCCGTCACGACGTCTTGTCCGATGCATACCGCACGCTTCGCAGCGTGGTCGGGTTCGTGGAGGGCGGAGCCGCACGGGCTGCTGGGCGGGCGCCGGTGGTACTCGTGATCTCCAGCGGATCGGGTGATGGTAAGACCTCGGTGTCCACCAACCTCGCTGCGGCGTTCGTGGAAACCGGTATGCGCACCGTTGCTGTCAACACCGATTTCCGTCGGCCGTCGCTCACCGAACGAATCCTCGGCAGGAAGTCCAGGCGCCTCGGGTTCAGCTTCGAGGACCTCGCCAACATGCCAGTGGCCGTCATGCTTTCGGCGAGCAACGTCACCGATCTGGCCATCTTCGATCTGGCCGGCATCGATGCATCCCCGGGCGACCTGGCGAGAGAGACCGCTCGGCTGTTGCCCGAGCTGTCAGCGCTTGCCTCAGCGGTTGTCATCGACAGCTCGCCCGTCGGTGCCACCGCCGAGGTGCTCGAGCTGGTCCCGCATGCCGATGTGATCGTCATCGTGACGCGTCTGAACCATTCCACCATCGAGTCGGCAACTCGTTGTATCGAGATCGTGCGGGCGCTCAGCAACGCGCATCTGGTGCTCACCGTGGTCGGCGAGGCCGCCGAGCGATCCGGGTACTACGAGTACGCCGGCAGCGTGCCCAACCCGAGTCGGTGGCGTTCGAAAAGCGCAGATTGATCGTGAGCACCCCGGCCGAGCGCACCGTGATCGGGCTCGCCGCAGCGTACGTGTTGGCGCTCGGCTGGGCGATGGTCAATGTCGGGTACGACCTGTGGGGTGCGTTCGTGTTGCTTCCCCTGCTGCTCCTGAGCCTGCTCGTTGCGGTCCGAAGGTTGTTCTCCGGCGATCTGGCGCACCTGTATCGCATCGGTGTCGTTGGCCTTGGCGCCAAGTTCGTGGTCGTGTTCGTTCGGTATTTCGTGGCGTTCCAGTCGTATGCCGGCTTCTCGGACTCGGGTGAATACGACAAGAACGCGAAGATCCTTGCTGCGGGCCTGCGCAGCGGCGCACGGTCGCCAACGGCACTCATCCCGCGGGGAACTGGCACGAGGTTCATCACCAACGTGACCGCCTCGATCTACACAGTGTTCGGCGCCAGCCGGCTTGCAGGGTTCTTCGTCTTCGCCTCAATGGCCTACGTCGGTGCACTGCTCTTCGTGAAGGCGGGGATACTCGCAGTACCCGGTTTGTCGCACAAGCGCTATGCGGCGCTGGTGCTGTTGACACCATCGATCCTGTACTGGCCAGCATCGATCGGCAAGGAGTCCTGGATCATGCTGTTCTTGGGCATCACCACCTTCGGGGTTGCCCGGCTGCTCACCGGCCGATGGGGTCTGGGTTCGTTTGCCCTCCTGGGGGTGGGTTTGTTGGGAGTGGGCTTGGTGCGGCCCCATTTTTCGGGCATGTGGATCGGGGCGTTCTTGGTGGCCCTCATCGCCGGACTGTTCACCCACCGCTCCGATCGTGGCGCAGGGGGAAGATTCGGCTCCATCGCCCTGATCCTCATCGGTCTCGCTGCCCTGTTCGCCGTCGGCGGCGCAACGGTGCGTTTCCTCGATCAGCGTGGCGCCACCGTGGATTCCACGGCCGGCGTGACAACCCAGATCTCCTTGCTGTTCGATTCGGCGACACAACGCACTGACGAAGGTCGCTCTGTCTTCAAGATCGTCACCATCGACAGCCCTCTCGACTGGCCATCTGCGATCGTACGGACCGATACGCGACCGCTGTTGAACGAGGCCAGAAGCTTCGCCGAGCTCATTCCTGCTACCGAGATGACCGCCCTGCTGCTGATTGCCATCGTGAGCTGGCGGCGGGTAAGGGCCACCTTTCGGGTCATGCGCCGTAGCCCGTACGTCGTGTTCGCCCTCACGGTTCTGGTGGCGTTCGGTCTGGCGTTCGCCAGCGTGGGCAATCTGGGCATCCTCAGCCGGCAGCGGTCCTTGATCATGCCGCTGTTCGTCCTCCCGCTGGCCTTTCCGCAGTGGGTGTCGCAGCGCGCCGTACGGCCCCGTGCCGATGCCGGTCGTGCCGGACCGGTGCGCGAGGCGTCTCGCCCCGGCACACTGATGGGAATATGACCGTGTTGAAAATCCTGACCGTGTGTACCCATAACCGCACGCGATCGGTGTTGATGTTGGCGCTGTTCGGCGAGCAGTTGTCCCGTCACGGTGTGCCCGCCCGGTTGGCCAGCGTCGGCACATTCGATCAGAACCAGCCAGCCACTGAGCCAACGGTGCGCCTCTTGGCCAAGCGTGGACTCGACGTGTCGGCTCATCTCAGCTCGTTCGTCAATGCCGAGGCAGTGGGAGATGCCGACCTCATCGTGACCGCCGAGCGCGATCACGTGGTGTTCATCGCTGGTCGGTGGGAAGGTTCGTTCGAGCGCACCTTTACCCTGCCTGAACTGTTGGTGCGAGCCGATGCCGTCGGCCCTCGCAACGGCATGCCCATGGCGGAGTGGCTTGCCCTGGTCAACGAAGGCCGCCCGCGTGGTATCGAGTACCTGTCTGACCCGACGGTCCTCGAGATTGAAGATCCCACCGGTCAGGCCCCTGTGGTGTGGCGGGGAACAATCGAACGGATCGACCTGGTCAGCCTTCGCCTGGCTCAACTGCTGGCCTGACCGCCGTGAATTCGCGCACCTTCATCAAGCGCTTGGCTGTTGCTGCAGATTATGTGGCGCATCCACCATCGGGTGTCGTGGTGCTGATCTATCACCGTGTCGGTGGCGGGTCCGCCAGCGAGGTCGATCTCGACCCCGGGGCCTTCGATGCGCAACTCAGCCACCTCGCCGAGCACCATCGTGTCCTCAGCCTTGACGACGCCATTGATGCGCTCGCCATCGGCTCACCGATCGACGGTGTCGTGCTGACCGTTGATGACGGCACCGCCGACTTCGCCGATGTGGTGGTGCCGGCTCTCTCCCGGCACAACTTGCCGGCAACGCTGTATGCAGCAACACGTTTCATCGATGAGGGAATCGAGTTTCCGTGGGGCGCGCCACCCATCTCATGGTCGGCTCTGCGCGACTGCGTGGCTACAGGGCTGATCACTGTTGGTTCACATACGCATTCGCACTGGCTGATGGATCGTCTCGATGCATCGGTGATCGACGGTGATCTCGACCGGTCGATCGATCTCATCGGCGAGCATGTCGGGCACAGCCCCGCACATTTCGCGTATCCCAAGGCCCTGCCCGGGTCCGCCGAGGCCGAGATCGCCGTGCGGCAGCGCTTCCGGTCTGCTGCCTTGGCCGCCAGTCGCGTCAACCGGCCCGGCCACACCGATCTGCACCGCCTCTGGCGCACGCCAGTACAACGCAGCGACACGCCTGAGTTCTTCGCGGCCAAGGCACGCGGTGGCCTGCGGTTCGAGGGCGAACTCCGCTCGCTCGCCGGGCGCGTGAAGTACCGGGGAATGAGCAAGTGAGACCACGGTTGTCGCTGCCGCCGAAGGATCCTTCGCGGCCCCGTCTGGTACACCTCACCACCACGGACATGAGCCTTGATTGGCTGATCGGACCGCAACTGCGTGCGTTCGCGGCGGCGGGCTACGAGGTCATTGGCATGTCTGCTGCGGGCCCGCATGTGGCCAATCTTGCGTCGATGGGTATCGCCCATGTCGATGTGCCGGCGTTCACCCGCAGCAGCAATCCGCTGCAGGACATCCGCGCCTTCGGGCAACTCGTCGGTCTGCTGCGCCAGGTACGGCCCGACATCTTGCACACGCACAACCCCAAGCCGGGCATCCTTGGGCGCATTGCCGGCCGCCTGCTGCGGGTGCCCGTGGTGATCAACACTCAGCACGGCCTCTACGCGCAGCCGAGCGATCGGTGGCAGCGCCGGTGGCCTGTGTACGCCGCCGAACGAGTGGCCGCAGCGTTCAGTCACTGCGAGCTCGTGCAGAACCCCGAAGACGTGGCGACGCTCGTGAAGGTGCTGCACATTCCCGCCCGCCGCGTGCACCTGCTCGGCAATGGCATCGATCTGCAACGGTTCAATCCCGCCGCTGCCCCGGCGGGTACCCGAGAACGGCTTCGTGGCGAGTGGGGTATTGCCGACGACGAAGTGGTCTGCGCCACCGTGGGTCGGCTGGTGCGCGAGAAGGGCATTGCCGAGATCCTCGATGCGGCACACCTGTTGCGCGCCCGTGGTACGCGTGCCCGGTTCGTGATCATCGGTCCCAGCGAGCCGGGCAAGTCCGATGCGGTCGACGAGGCGCTCATCGAACGTGCCCGGACCGACGGTGTTGTGTTCACTGGCCAACGCACCGACATGGTCGAGTGCTATTCGGCGGTGGATGTGTTCGTCACGGCGAGCTGGCGCGAGGGCTTCCCACGTGCCGCCATGGAGGCAGCAGCGATGGGTTTACCCACCGTGGCCACCGACATCCGGGGCAACCGACAGGTCATCGATCAGGGGGTCACCGGTGTGCTGGTGCCCGTTCGCGATCCCGCATCGCTGGCGTTGGCCATCGGCGAGTTGGTCGAGTCCGCAGGGCTGCGCCGGTCGCAGGGTGTCGCAGCGGTGGCGCGGGCCGCCGCCGATTTCGATCAGCAGCGCCAGATCGACATCACGCTGGCGCAGTACCGCGCCCTCGCCCGCTAGGGCAGTCGCACCGAGGTGTGCCTGGGTCGGGTGAGTTCACGTTGCCGCCGGGGTTGGTTGACAGGACGACTACGGGCGATCGGTCGGTAGGGCGTGCATCGTCACGCCCTCGGTGTGGTTCACGCCGGCCCGACCCAGAACCACGGGGATGGTCTTGATCAGGATCGACAGATCGCTGCGAAGGCTGCGGGTTCGCACATACTGCACATCGAGCGCCAGGCGTTGATCCCACTCCACGGTGTTGCGGCCGTTGATCTGTGCAAGGCCGGTCAGGCCTGGCTTCACCCAGAACCGTTCGTATTCGTCGCCGCGGTAGCGCGTCCAATACTGCTCGGGCAGGGGGCGGGGACCGACCAGGGTGATGTCGCCGCGCAGCAGGTTGAGCATCGACGGCAGTTCATCGACGCTGGTGCTGCGCAGCACCTGGCCAAACCGGGGGAGCCGCTCGGTGTCGAACTCGGGTGCTTCACGCCCGGGTGCGGGGTCGCGCATGGTGCGAAACTTCACGAGATCGAACGGACGGCCACCCAATCCGAGACGGCGTTGCCGGAACAACACTGGCGACCCGAGCCGCACACGCACGGCGACGGCGACGGCGACGAGCAGCGGCAACCCCACCACGAGCACCAGAACGGCAACGGTGATGTCGACCATGCGGCGTACTGCGTTGGCCAGCATTGGTCACCGGGTCCGCTGGTGCAGCAGCCTGGCGGGCACGCCGACAACCGTGGCACCGGCAGGAACGTCGCGGATCACCACGGCACCCGCCCCCACGGTGGCGTCATGACCGATGGTGATGCCAGGGATCACTCGTGCGCCGATGCCGATGAACGCCCGGGTGCCGATGCTGACGCCGCCGGCGATGGCGACACCGGGCGCGATGTGGGCGAAGTCGCCGATGTCGCAGTCGTGGTCGATGTGGGCGCCGGTGTTGATGATGGCGCCCTGGCCAACCTGCGTGGCTGCGTTCACCACGGCGCCGGGCAGCACGGCGGCACCCTCGCTGACCGCAGCACTCCAGGACAGCATCGAATGCCGGCTGATGGCCGATGCCATCAGCAGCCCCGATGCCCAGCAGCGTGCCATCATCTGCGCTCGGGTGGCGTTGTCGCCAATGGCTACGAACACGTGCGTGGCGGCGTGCGCCGCAGCGATCTCCTCGAGCTCGGCATCGAGGCCGAGCATCACCGCATCAAGTCCGGAAATGGCAGATCCATCGGAGCTGACACAACCCACCACGGTGGTGTCCTCGTCGTCGAGCAGCGCCTCGATGCAGACGCGCGCATGTCCACCCGCACCCACCACCAGCACCCGTCGTTGCGTCGACATCACACAGCGACGCTACCGCACGGGCCAAACCCGTTTCCGCCCAATCGGCGGCTCAACAGCCGCTGGCCTCACCGCTAGATTGCAGGTGTCGGCTGTGGTCATGTCGGAGGGAGGCACAGCGTGAGCGGTCGCTCGAAGCAGAAGGTCAGGCAGAAAGCACCGCAGGTTGCTCGCGCTGCCCGCAGAGCCGAAGACGTCTGCCTGCAGTGCGGCATGTGCTGCGACGGCACGCTCTTCCCGGGCGCCACGATCGATGAGGCTGAGATCAGCCACGTCACCTCGCTGTCGCTGACCGTGCGCCGTCGACCAACCGGCGAGGTCGAGTTCGAGCAGCCGTGCCCCGCGTTCGTCGGCGGTTGCTGTTCGGTGTACGAGCACCGGCCCAGTGTGTGCCACAAATACAGCTGTCGGCTTCTGCCTGAGTACACCTCGGGCCGCATGGGGCTCGATGACTGCCTCGACATCGTCGAAACCATGCGTGGCCTCGTGCGGTGGCTCGAGGAAGCAATGGGGATCCCGATCGGCTCGTTCTCGGCCGCACAACTCTCCACCTTCATGAAGACCGAGGAGCCCGCCTACAAACCCGAGTCACATCAGGACCTGATGGCCGCTGGACTCCGCTTCTCGAGGCTCGTCACCGAGTATTTCGATGAGGCTGCGATCGCCCCTGATGTGACCGCCGCGGGCCGCTCGCAAGTCGGCCGAGCAGGTCGGTAACCCCACGTGGTTCGTGGCCCGTGAGCCAGTAGGTCGGAACCCTGGCGACGACCCGGGCGAGCTGCTGGAGATCGCTGCCGCGGACGGGTCCGGCACCGTTCACGAACTGGACGCGACGCGTGAGTTGCTGCGCCGGTGTCTCGACCTCTCCATCGGGCGCTGCGAGGTAGCCCACCGACACCAGACCCAACAGTGGGAGTCGTTGCGGAATGGCACGGAGTTCGTCGCGCCCGATCGGCAACTGCCGTTCGATCTCCTCCAGCCCGGCGGGATCACATTGCAACGAAGGAGCCGCAGTGACGACGTCGAGTGTCTCGGCATCGACCATGGTGGCGGGCTGATCGAGCGTTCGCCAACCTGCACGGGCCAGACCCCGGTCGCCCAGTTCGAGCAGACACCCGAACGATGCACGAATGATCACCGCACCGCGATCGTGCACCATCAGCCGCCCGGTCAGCACCAGATCGTCCGTGCGCGGAACGAACCCCTCGAGGTGGCGCAGGCTGGCGCGAACCAGGCGCCCGAGGTTCGAGGTACGCACAACACGCTCGCCACGCACGGAGAGGTAGTGCACGGCCATGAGCCGCCCGGGTGCTGTGCCCACGTGCAAGAAGACGTCGGCGACCGAGCTGGGAACGCTGGTCAGCGCCGGCCCGAGCGCGTCTCGCAGCAGGTGCAGCACGGTGGTGTCGTTGGTGGCCACGCCAACACTCTGTCCGGCCACCTCCACCGTCAGCATTGTCTGCCCTGTGGTGCCATCGGCTTCCTCGACGCGGTCGATTGGTTGCTCGTGGCGGTTCGATGGGGTCGGTGGCGGCGTGGCGATGTGCAGTCCGGCATCGGTGATCATGCCCAGTTCAGCGAGCCGCGCGACGATCGCCTGTGTGTCGGCACGCACGGTCTCCAGCGGCGCCCCGACGGCATCGGCGAGGTCGGCGCAGATCTCCCCGAGCTGCGACGTACCGTCGATGCAGGCCCAGATCAGCGCACCCACCGGGTTCAGCGCATGAATCGTCTGGCCTGATTCGTCGAGCAGGACCACTTCCTGATCGAGTTCGATCGTCACGACGCTCTGGGAACGCGCTGGGATGAATCGATCGTCGATGTTGGGTGCCCAAGAGACCTCGCCCACGACGCGACCGTACCAGTGCGCTCGTCCAACGAGATCCCACCCCGGGTGCCAGAGGACGCTGCTCGTCAACATTCCATCTGCAGCAGGCGCCGACGGGTGGGCGAAATGGGTGGCCGAACCGGAATCCACGTGGCTGCCACTCGAAGGGTTACGGGTGGTTGACGGCATACGTGACGTTCGCCCTTTTCTTTTCGTACTTGGCGCGGCTATTCTGTGGCGATGAGCGCGGACATTGATTCCTCAGAAACATCTGCAACGACTCTGGGTGACCACACCGATCGGCGTGCTGCACTCAAGAAGTTGGCCGTCGGTGGTGCCATTGCATGGACAGCCCCCACGTTGTTGAGCGGTGTGGCCCATGCTGCGGGTGTCGGTACCCCCAAGTGCATCCCCAAGATCGATCAGCCCGGCTTCGGGCCCGGTGGCGGCGTGCTCGGCACGACCACGTGGACCTACGTCGGTGGTGGCACCATCAAGAACTACCGCTGGAACGTCAGCTCCGTCGTCAACTACCAGGTTCCCCCGCTGTCCAGCGGCCCTGGCGTCGAGGGTCCGTGCCATTGCAGCCCGACCGCACCGGTCGTGCAGTTCCAGTGGAAGTGGACGGCGGCGTACAAGTCCGGCAAGACCGGCTCGCCGTACGAGCTGAGCAGCAGCCAGACCACGTGGCAGACCGTCACGCCCGGCGCCTACTACTCCAAGACCTTCCCCACCAGCGGCAACGCATTTGTCGAGGGCAACGCGAACTCCGGCAGCTTCAACATGTACTCCAGCGTCTCGCTGTCGGTGCGGGTGGTGTGCGCTGGCCTTGGTGCCGTCAAGGCCTACCGCTGTGTCACGTACGTGTCAACGTCGGTGACCCCCGTGTTCAACACGCTGAACCAGGTGGTCAACGTCAACTATTCGTCGCCCACCACCACCTACGACACGGTGTTCAGCGGCGCACAGGCCTGCAGCGCGAACCTGCCGTGACCCGTGCGCCCGTTCCGGGCGCCGCACGAACCTGGATCATCGGCGCCGGTTCGGTTGTCTACATACGGTCGAATGCCTCAGTCGTCCCACTGAACGCGAGTGCGACGGCGATCTGGCTGCTGTGCGATGGATTCCGCGCCATTGACGACATCGTCGCTGAGGTGGCCGAGTTCTTCGGTGTCGATCCCGACATGGTCCGCACGGAGGTCAACTCTGCCGTTGCCGGGTTTACCCGAATGGGGCTATTGCTCGACACCGAGCACGAGCCGCCGGCGACAGATGCCTTGGCCGCACGTCCGACGGCGGCTCCGGTACCTGCACCGCCTGGGTTTGCTGTTGCGCCGGGGATGACCCGGATAGGACCGTTTGCCGGCCTCGGCTCCGCATTTGTCGTTGATGTCGAGGAGTTGGCGCTGGCGGCCTTCATCGCCGATCGGCTCGAAGACCTGTTGCTGTCCCGTCCTGCAGTGGAATCAGATCATGCGGTCGTGGTTCGTCGATCCGATGGCCCCGACGGGCAGCGCTCGTGGGCAGCGGAGATCGATGGCCGCGGGTGCGGTCCTGGTGCCGACGACGACGGCGTGCTGCAGGAGCTGCTGACGGGTCTGGTGTTCGAGACGGTGTCGAACCGTCCGGTCACGTTCCATGCTGCTGCCGTGGAGCATGGCGGCCGGGCCGCGTTGCTGACCGGCAGTTGGGGCGCAGGGAAGACCACCACGATGTTGTCCCTGCTGCGCGCCGGGTTCGGCTACATGGCCGATGAGGTCGTGGTGGTGGACCCGGCCACCTTCGTCGCTCAACCCTGGCCGTCGCCCATCTCCCAGACCGAAGAGGGCTGGCGATCGTTGGGAGTGGAGCCTTCCACGCCATCTGGCTGCGAGCAGTACGTCGGCTGGCATCAACCGTTGGCCGCATCGGCACTCGGTTTCGCCCGTCTTGCTGGGCCAGCGCCGCTCGGCGCGATGGTGATCGTGGTGCATGCCCCTGGCGAACCGACCCGACTTGAGGCGCTCGACCCGGCATACGTCGTCGCCGCGCTGCAACCGATGCTGCTGGTGGCCGCCCACGCCCGCGAGGAGTGGTGCGACGATCTGGTTGCGTTGGCCCGGGTGGTCCCCGGTTATCGGTTGACGGTCGACGATCTGGCCACAGTGCCGGGACTCATCGCGGAAGTACTCGACCGTCGATGACGACAACTCGCGCATACCACGTGCTCGGCTTTTCGTTCAGCTTTGAATCCGACGATACGGCGCTCGTGGAGGTCATTGACCGGTGCTACCGCGACCTTCCCGCAGCCGACGGCGAGCTGAGCGTTCTGCGAGCGATGTCGATGCCGGATGGTTCGTACGAGGTCACCCTGCAGCATCCGTCTGGGGAGATCGAGATGTGCGAGGGGTTCGTGTCGAGATTCGGAATCGTCGCAGTCATCGCCTGGGAGGTGAACCATCGCGCCGAGCTGTCACGGGCCACGTGGCCGGTGTTGCATGCTGCCGTCACTGCAGGGCCGCTCGGGGCCGTTGCGTTGTGTGGGCAGTCGCGCAGCGGTAAGAGCACCATCGCCGCGGCGGCAGCTCAGCTCGGTTGGCGTCATCTCAGCGACGACCTTGCGCCCATCGACGTCGCCTCGCTCATGGTGCATCCGTATGCTCGTCCGATCATGCTCCGCTCGGGCGGTCGTGGCCTGCTCGACGAGCTGCCGGACATGCCCGCTGGCCACGGCGACTACTTCGGCGACGAATGGTTTCTCGCGGCAAGCGAGCTGGGGGCGGTGGCCGAGACCTCACCCGTGCCGCTGGTCGCCATCGTCTTTCTCGAATGGAACGACGCGGCGGAATTGGTGCCGATCAGTCGCGCGGCCACGCTGCACGCGCTCGTGCTGAACTCGACGACGCTGGGCTTGTCGGGTGAGCCGGTGTTCCGGGCGCTGGAACAGCTCGCCACGGTCGTGCCCGGTTATCGACTCCGCTTTGCACACGTGTCGGAAGCGATCGAGCTGGTCCGTCCATTGGTCGGTGCATGATGCCTTTCGCCGACGAGGTGGTCAGATCGGGGTTCGTGCCGATTCCGGGTGCAAGCGTCGTTGCGGCCTATCTCGATGACGAGGCCGTGTTGTACGACACGAGCAGCCGCCACTCGGCGCTGCTGAACCGGACATCGATGGTGATCTGGTCCGGTTGCGATGGCCGGGCAACGGTGTCGGAAATCTGCGCGCGGGTTGCTCGGCTCTTCTCCTTGCCATCCACCGCCGTGGAGGCCGACGTGGAAGCCGCGATCAGACGATTCGGCGAGAGCGGCTTTCTGCACGGTGTCGACCCCGCCCCCGAGATGGTGCCGCCCGACTCGTGAGCGCCGGCGTCGGTGCCGGGCGCTATGCGCCGTCGAGTAGTCGGCGCACCTGTTGACGCAGCTCGCGGCCGTCGTCGGCAGCGCAGACGTCTCCCTGTTCGGCGAGTGCGGCGACCAATGAGAACCAGGTGGCATCGATGCTCTTCAGCGCCAGTCGGGCAACCAGATCGACGGTCGAGATTGGCTGCGGGTGATGCACGACAATGCCGGCGAGATGAAACTGCTGCCACTCTGCAACAGGTGGCTCCACTCCGATGGCATGCCACGCCAACTCTGGCAGTGGGGGTGGGATGCGCGCTGAGCGATCGCCGGAGACGGCAACGCTCCATGCCGCGAACTCGTGAATCCCGTCGACACCGAGCAAACGGTCGTTGACCAGGGTGGGCGTGTCGACCTCGACGAGCACCACGGAATCGTTTCGAATGAACGGGCGCAGTGGTACCCAGATGTGCTCTCTGGGATCCAGGCCGAGGTGAATACCGCCCAGCGTGATCGCAAAGGCTCGAAGCACGTCGTCCGGGTCGCGGGAACGGACGATGGTCGTCGCTCCGTGGCGAAGCTGTGGGACCGCCCGCAATCCACCCGGGTTTGGCCCGGTTGGGGCATCGATCGGATCGAGACGCAGACTGAACGCCGCCGGGAACGGATGAGGCACCTCGGGAGGGTTTGTTTCGATCCACTGGTGGAAGAGTGCGCGAACCCGGCTGGCGTTGGCGTCGCTGTCTACCTGTACGCCCACGAGCAGATCTCGCTCGTGGCCGACGCGCAGCACGATGGTGTCCGCCCACACGGAGCGGTTATCGGGAGTGCCTCAAGGGTCGCCGGGCCGGGGGATGATCCGGCTGTCGTCGGAGGCGTAGTCGTCGATTGACTCGATGAAGTCGGGCAGCGGCTTCTCATGACCCGCGAGGAGGCCTGCGTCAGCAAGAAGTTTGAGCGATTCGTCGATCGCCGAGCCGAGCACGTCGGCATCAACTGCGAACAGCTCGGACAGCTCGGTAGCCATGTCGTTGACCGATGTCTCGCCATCGCTGAGTAGCCACACGCTGCTGGCGACGGCGTTCAGTCGATGCACCGTCCGTGCGGCCTCGTGGTACAAGACCGCTTCGCCGTCGATGATGGCGGTGCTGACGCGACCGATGGCAGTGGGGCGGTCGTTCGCTTCGAACAGTGAGGTCGCCACGGCCCCAGCTTTGCGGACCCGTCCGGCCCCGGTCAACATGTCGCCCGAATGCGTGTGGGCGACGGGCGAACTAGCGTGAGGAACATGCGCAGAGGACCCGACCGAACTGCTGCTCGGCGGCCGTGGTGATCTGGTCGCGGGCCGGCAATGTGCTCTGGCGATCGGTGCCGGGTTATCTGGTCTTGGCTACCGACGGCGGCACCCCATCAGAGGTGTTCGGCTCCGGCAGCGAGGTGTGGGAGCTCCTGCAGCATCCTGTCGAGACCGAGGCCCTCGTGACGGCGCTTGCCGAAGCGTATTCCACGACTGTTGAGCTGGTTCGTCCAGCCGTGGAACGATTGCTCGAGCAGTTGCTGGCGGGTGGTTATGTCGAACAGACCGGCTGATCCACCTGTTCTCGTCGCAGCACTTCGGCATGGGTTGTGTCCACCGAGTCAGCTGGTGGCCCTTCAAGCCGATGAGGTCACCACGGTGTCGCATCTTCTGCAGTACGACTCGTTGTCCGGGTTTCTCGCCGTGGCTGCAATCGACAGTGCTGTGTCGATCCCTGACGAGGCGTTTCTGGCAGGTCTCATGGACCTGTGGCACCAACAACTGCGCGCCTGCGTGATCCTGGAAGCACTCGTCGTGCGGGTAGCGACGCTGCTCGATGACGCTGCGGTCGAGTGGCGGCTCACCAAGGGCGCAGCGGTGGCGCATCTCGACTACCCGAATCCCGCCGTTCGCACCTTCGGCGACGTCGACCTGGTCGTCCATCCGGCCCATTGGGACGCAGCGATCGAAGCGCTACTGGCAAGCGGTTACACGCGCCCGGCTCGCGCCCTGCCAGGCGACTACGACGACCGCTACGGCAAGGGCGCCACGTTCACCACGCCCGACGGCCTGGAGATCGATCTGCACCGTCGCTTCGCGATCGGCCGTTTCGGCGTGACATCACGCATGGAACAGGTCTTCGAGTCGCGGGACTCCGTTGTGCTCGCCGGTCGTTCCATCCCCACTTTCTGTGCATCCGACCGGCTGCTTCACGCGTGTTATCACGCATCGCTCGGCGGCTATCGATACCTGCGGGCGCTGCGCGATGTAGCGCAGCTGATCCTGGTGACCGGAGCAGATTGGGCCGACGCCTTCTCGGTCGCCCGCGACTGGAGGGCCGAGCCGGTTGTTGCATCGGCAATCATCGAATGTTGGCAGCGGCTGCAGCTCGACACTGCACATCCGGCATACCAACGTGCCATCGCAAGGCCCATCTCGCGCGCCGACCTGCGGGCGCTGGAGGTGTTCCGCACCGAGCGGCCGTTCCGCGCCAAGGCCCTGACCGCCATTGGCGCGATGCCGGTGCTCGATGTGCCCCGATACCTGTGGACCCTGGTCTCACACCGCGATTGAGCGAGAGCCCGCCAGCGCTGCAATGAGCGCCGCGATCAGTGACGCCGCGCCCCACACGGCAACGGAGGTCAGCGCCGGCGTCGCTGTCGGCTGCAGCGCGCCGGTACGGGCGACGAGGATCGCCGCCACTGCGCCGAACGCGGCGATCAGCCAGCGAAGCGCTTCGCGAGCGCGGCCCATGCGCGGCCGCACGAGCAGCACCAACGGGACGATGAGCACAGGCCACTGCGCGAAGAACGCGCCGATCAGCGCGCTCTGGCGGCCGTATGCGCCGTAGACACCGGACCAGAGCACGAGGCCGCCGGTTCCGAGATGCCACCACACCGGGAGCTGGCGTCGCCGGAAGACCTCGAGAACGAAGCCGACCATGATGACCAGCGCCAGGTCACCCATTTGGTCGCTGGTCTCGGGTACGCACGCGAACACCGCTGCGGCCGAGCTGGCGATCACGATCGCAAGCGCCCCGGGCGTGGGCAACAACCGCCAGAGCTTGGGGACGGCCTCGGTCATCACCAGGGCCAGCACGATGGTCGTGGCAGCGGCCCAGAGATGGCTGGGCTCGTGCAGCCGCGATGTCCGCCAGCATGCGGCCACGATGAGCAACCCTGCCGTCAGCGCCAGCAATCGCGTGGTCCGCGATTGCGTCGGGCGCGAGCTCATTCTCCCAGTCTGTCAGAGCAAGTAGGATCAGGGTTCTCGCAACGAACCGAAAGCGTGTGCTGACCCCCCATGTCGCCTCAACTCGAATCGCTCCTGAGTCGTATTGCTGACCGAACGGCCAAAGTGGTGGTCGTCGGTCAGGGTTATGTCGGGCTCCCGGTGGCCATGCGTGCGGTGCAGGTCGGCTTTCCCGTGGTGGGATTCGAGGCATCGGCAGCGCGAGCGAACTCGCTCGCTGCGGGCACGAGCTATGTCGGCGACGTCAGCGACGCCGAACTCGCCGAGGCGCTCGCGCTCGGATATCTGCCCACCACCGATCCAGCCAATCTGGTCGACTTCGACGTTGCGGTCATCAGCGTGCCCACCCCACTTGCCGACGGCCTGCCCGACCTGACCTACATCGAGGCCGCCGGGCGATCGCTGGCCGCTCACCTGCGGCCGGGTGCCTGTGTGATCCTCGAGAGCACGACCTACCCGGGCACCACGTCGGAGTTGCTCGCACCGTTGTTGGTGAGCGAATCCGGGCTGGCGCCCGGCAGCTTTTTCTGCGGGTACTCGCCCGAGCGCATCGACCCCGGCAACGCCCGCTACGGCTTGAAGAACACCCCAAAGGTGGTGAGCGGTGTCGATGCCGATTCGCTCGCTGCTGTCGATGCGTTTTTTTCTGCAGTTGTCGACTCCACCGTTCCCGTTGGTTCCGCTGCTGAGGCCGAGCTGGTGAAGTTGCTCGAGAACACCTTCCGTCATGTCAACATTGCTCTGGTCAACGAACTGGCCATGTTCGCTCGCGATCTCGATGTCGACATCTGGCGGGCCATCGACGCAGCGGCGACAAAGCCATTCGGGTTCATGAAGTTCACGCCGGGACCCGGTGTTGGCGGGCACTGCCTGCCGATTGACCCCAGCTATTTGGCATGGCGGGTGAAGCAGCACCTTGGCCATACGTTCCGCTTCGTCGAGCTGGCCAACGATGTCAACGAGCACATGCCCGACTACGTGCACGACCGCATCACTGCTCTGTTGAACCACGATCGCATCGCGGTGAACGGTGCCCGGATGCTGCTGCTTGGCCTGGCCTACAAGGCCGGCACCAGCGACTGGCGCGAAAGCCCCAGTGTTGCCGTGGCGAACCGCCTTGCGGCCAGCGGCGCCGAGATTCGCTTCTGCGATCCATACATCGCCGAGGTCAACGCACAACAGGTGAAGTTCCCTCTGGTGCCGTTCTCGCCGGCCGAGCTGGCCGATGCCGAGGTGGTCGTGGTGTTGGTCGATCACGCCGAGTTCGATCCAGTTGCCATCTCCACCCATGCGCGTCGCGTGTTCGACACCAAGAACCTGCTGCGTGGACACTCGTTCACGGGCGAGGTGCTGTAGCGCCGTGAGGTATTCGCGGTCGCAGGAATTCGAAACCGCGCTGGCATGGTCGGCCACGCCGGCGGCGACGAAACATGGCCGATGGGCTGATCACGCCGACGACCCCAACGCAGCCTCGGCGCTGGCGTCCCGCGGTGAGGTGCTGCGCAACGCCTGGCGCGACCCCATCAAGAATCGCACCGTGTTTCTGCTCGACCGTTGCCGCGGCAAGCGGGTGCTCGACATCGGCTGCGTCGCCCATGACATCGCGCGGATGAGCTCGCCCGATTGGTTGCACGGCCGGATCGCCGGTGTTGCCCAACGGTGCGTCGGCGTCGATGTACTCGACGAGGGCGTCGCGGAAATGAACCGGCTCGGTTACGTGGCCGTCTCGCACGACCTCACGTCGGGCCTCGGCCCGTTGGCGGTGGAGTCGCCGTTCGATGTCATCGTCGCCGGCGAGCTCATCGAGCATGTGGAGTCAATGGACATGTTGTTCCGTACCGCTGCTGTCGCTCTCGCTCCGGTCGGCGAGCTGATCATCACCACACCGAATCCCTGGGCGCCCTCTCGGGTACGAGCAGGCCAGCGGGGCAATGTGTGGGAGAACGTGGATCACATCCTGTTCGCGTTTCCCAGCGGTATTGCCGAACTCGCTCAACGACACGATCTGCTGCTGGCTGAGGCGTTCACCGCGTCCGGTTCGCGCGGTCGCACCCCGGTTGCGGTGCTACGCGACATACGCGCGTGGGCCCGTGGCCGGGGTTGGCCGGTGATGGGGTTCGCCAGCCTCGGACCGCGTCGGATTGTCCGAATTCAGGGTCGACGGTTGGCGCGTTGGATCCGTGGGGTGGCTCGACCCAGTCGGCGTTTCGTCGGCGAGACCTTCGTCTACGTCGTGCGCCGGCCGGAGCCGGATGGAGTCAGAGCATGAGCGTGCGGTACCGGATGGATCCGACAACCTGACCAAAGCGATTACCGGCGATCCACATCCAGCGCGCCCGACCAGTGCGCGTCACCACGGTGGGCACCTTGAGCACCAGCAGGACCCACGATTTCCAGCCACCGAAGCGTGGGGGCGTTGGCTTGCCGTGCTCTTTGAGCAGCTTGGCGATCAGCGGTCGATGCGATCCGTAGCTGAATCCCTGCCGCCAGAGCTGGCGGGCCTCGGCGCGATAGCGATAGTGCACGATGGCCTCAGGCACGCCGAAGATCTCGACGCCGTTGAGCCAGCATCGCAGCGAGAACTCGGCGTCGGCCAGCACGCCGTGGCGGGAGAAATCCTCGGCGAGTGGCCCGGTGATTGTCCAGACGCCACGCTGCACGCCGTAGGTGTTGCCGTGCACCGTCGGGAAGATGCCGCCGAATGTCTGCAGCCCCTCGTCGCTGGTGCGTCCACGCGAATCGGCAAGCCATGGTGGGTTGAGGCGATCGAGTTCGTTGACCCCTGTGACGACCGGGTGGTTCTGCAGAGCCTGCGCCATCGCAGCCAACCAACCCGGTGCCACGATGTCGTCGGCGTCGCAGAAGATGACGGCATCGGCGGTGGTGGCGGCGGCAACGCCGGAGTTGGCTGCGTAGGACTGGTCGGCCTTCTCGGCAGCAGTGATGACACGCAGGCGCGGGTTGGTGAGGGCAAGGTTCTCGACGAGAGCAACGGTGCCGTCGGTGGAACCGTTGTCGACCACGATGATTTCCCAGCTGCCGGCGTAGTGCTGCGACAGCAGGGCATTGAGCTGGTCGCCGAGTCGGTTCTCCTCGTTGCGTGCCGGGATGACCACGCAGATATCCATGACCCAAACTGTAATGGCTCGTCGTTCGCTCGTATCATCTCTCGGTGCTCGTGTTCGTCACCTCCATTCGTCACCCTCACAACAGTTCCTCGTACCAACGTGTGGGTCGGTTGCTCGACCAGAGCCTTCGGTCAGTCTGTCGGCAAACCGACCCGGACTTCCGAGTGGTCGTGGTGCACAACAGCATGCCCGAGGTGGAATTCTCTGATCCGCGCGTGAGCTATCACGCTGTCGGCTTCCCACCTGCAAGCACCCGTCGAACACACCGACTTGGCCTCCTCGAGTCCCATCTCGACAAGGGAGTCAAGTTGGCAGTGGGCGTGTCCGTTGCTCATCAGATGAATGCCGACCACGTCATGATGTTCGATGCCGACGACTACGTGCACAGCGGCCTTGCCGAGTATGCCAACGCCCGCGTCGGCCACCCCGGTTGGTACTTTGCCGAAGGTTTCATCCACACGGCGGGCACGTCGATGGTCAATCATGTTCCCGATGGCTTTCACCTCAAGAACGGCTCGACGGCCATGCTGCGAGCCGATCTGCTGGGGGTGCCTGACGGCATCAGGGTCGACTCGACCAAGGCCGAGGTGATCGACGCGATCGACGACGAGCATCTGTGTCATCTCCTCGGTGGGCATGGACTCTGGGAGGAGCACCTTGCGACACGGGGTCATCGCATGGAGGCGTTGCCGTTCCCAGGCGCCATGTGGGTCATCGGAACGGGAGAGAACCTCTCTGGCAACCTCGTGTCGGGGCGTGCCCGTCGTCCGATCGACGAGGAAATCAAAGCTGTGTTCGGTCTTGTCCGGCCCAGCAGATCATCGGCAACCCTGCGTTCGATGCTCATTCTGGCGCGACGGATCAGGTGGCGACTGACTGCGCCCCGTTGGAAGGTCCGACGAGAGACGGAGCCTGCACGCTGAACTGCGTTGGACCGTGCACAATTCGCAAGGGCAGAGTAGCGATGACAGCCCACGCGCCAATCTCATGGACGGTCATCTAGGATTCGGCCATGCTTGCACTTGTCACCGGTGTTGCCGGGTTCATCGGAAGCAACCTCGCCGATCGATTGGTCGCCGACGGCTGGCAGGTGCGTGGGGTCGATCGGTTCACTGCGTATTACGAGGAACGCGCCAAGCGATCCAACCTCGTCTCGCTGCACGCGAATCCGTCGTTCGAGCTGGTCGAAGCCGACCTGCTGTCCACCGACCTGGGTCCGCTTCTGGACGGCGTTGATGTGGTCTTCCATCAGGCTGGTCAGCCGGGCGTTCGCCTGTCCTGGGCCGACGGCTTCCGTTTGTACAACGAGATCAATGTCGACGTCACGCAGCGCCTGCTCGAGGCCGTGCGCTACCGATCCATCAAGCGCTTCGTGTATGCATCAAGTTCGTCGATCTATGGCAATGCCGCCAGCTACCCGACGATGGAATCCGATCCGCCGCACCCGCACAGCCCCTACGGTGTCACCAAGCTGGCGGCTGAGCTGCTCTGCAACGCCTACGCGTCGAACTTCGATGTCCCCGTCGTTTCGCTTCGTTACTTCACCGTGTACGGCCCGCGGCAGCGGCCTGACATGGCGATTCACCGCATGATCGAAGCGGCCGTTCACGGCACTCCGTTCAACGTGTTCGGCGACGGTTCCCATGTGCGTGATTTCACGTATGTCGGTGATGTCGTACAGGCCAACGTGCTTGCTGCCACCGGCGATCTGGCGCCGGGCGCCGTCATGAACATCGCCGGCGGCGCGTCGACAACGGTGAGCGAACTGCTCGAAGCTGTCGGCGCGGCCGTCGGCCAGCCAGTGCCGCTTATTTGGCAGGCCGCACAGCCCGGTGATGTCGAGCGAACCGGTGGATCCATCGAACGTGCTCGCACCCTGCTGGGCTGGGAGCCGGTCACCGATCTCGAGACGGGACTGGCCCGTCAGGTCCTGTGGCACCGTGGCAGAGAACGCTGACCCAGCCATCGAGGGGCCTGATCCTGAACTCAGTATTGTGATTCCGGCGTTCAACGCTGCGGCAACGATTCTGGATCAACTGCAGGCTCTGGCAGGCCAGCAATGGGCCCCCGGTTTTGAGATCATCGTGGCAGACAACGGCTCTACAGATGAAACAGCGGTGCTCGTCGGTGCATTCGCAGCATCGCGCCCGTTCGTCCGGCTGATCACTGCCGCCGAGCAGCGGGGCCCGTCGTATGCGCGGAACGCGGGAGTCAGCCGTGCGCGAGGGCATCTGGTTGCGTTCTGCGATGCCGACGACATGGTCGGCGATCAATGGGTCTCGGCGATGGGCGAGGGTTTGTTGCGTTCGGTGGCGGTGACCGGCCCACAGGATCAGCAGCAGCTCAATCCGCCCTGGCTGCGCAACGTCTATGGCAGCGCGCTGGCCACTGGGGCGCAGACCTTTGCCGGGATCTTTCCGTTCGGCGCCAGCGCCAATCTTGGTGTTCGCCGGGAGACCTTCCTGCGCTTCGGTGGTTTCGACACCAGCCTGTCGGTTGGCGAAGACATCGATCTGTGCCTGCGGCTGTGGCACGGTGGCATCGAATTGGAGTTCGCGCCCATGGCGGTCGTCCACTACCGCAACCGGACCAGCATGGCTGCCCTGTGGAAGCAGGCTGTGCGGTACGGCGCCGCTGCGCCGATGATCGCCCGGCGGCTTGCAGCGTTGCACCGGTCGACACCGCCGGCATGGCGCGGTCTGAAGAACTGGGTGTGGTTGCTGCGCAGGCTCGGGAGCCTCCGGTCGAAGGCCGGCCGGGCTCGCTGGGTGGTTGTCGCTGGCAATGCAACGGGTCGGCTGTTGGGCAGCATCAGGCACCGACACCTCTATCTGTGAGCATCCACTATCTGTGAGCATCCTCTATCTGTGAGCATCCACCAGCCGTTGTGCGATTGATTCGAACTGATGCGCCACAGCTGCAGCCTCGATCGCGGGTCGTTTGCTGTGCGCCAGCGCGTCGTCGGCCATCTCCTGGTACAACGCGTTGTCGGACCACAGTCGTCGCAACTCGGCGCACCAGGCATTGATGTCGTCGAGGCCAACCTGCGAGCCTCCCTTGCCGATCGCCTCGATCAAGGCCGGCACATCTGCAGCAATCACCGGGATCCCGTTTGCCTGTGCCTCCGCGATCACCCGCGGTCGGTTGTCGATGCGGTAGGGCACCAGCAGCACGCGGGCATCACGGTACAGCCGGGGCCCAGGGGGTTCGGCCCTACGAAACTCCACATTGGGCAGGTTCGCAAGGTGTGCCTCCACCGATGCCAGTTGTTCGGCGCTGAGCGGCCACGACTCTTGCGCAACAAAGGCGATGTCGGGCATCTGCTCGGCGATCTTCCAGACGGTCTCGATGCCGCGGCTCTCGATGGGGTTGATGACCAATGCGGTGTGACGCGTTGACTCCGTGACGGTGACGCCGAGCTCGATGACCGAAGGTACGAACTCGCAGGTCACCCCGAGTCGTTCGATGGCGGCGGTGAGGCTCTCGGCGTTGGCCACCACGGCATCGGCGGGATGTGCACCGTTGTCGAAATGATTCAGCGCCTCTTCCTCGCGGATGTACAGAATGGTCGGAACGCCGTGTGCGTCGCACATGGAGCGCACTTTGCGCCAGGTCAGCCGCAGCACGCTGTTGCCCACCACCACGTCGGGTCGAAACGTCTCGATCGTCTGCCTGACAGCGTTCTCAGGGATTGGGGTCGTGAGGTGGTTCAGGCCGTCGATCCACTCGGCCGTCACCGTCCGCCCCGGCATCTTCTCGAACCACCGGACCAGTTTGCCGCCGGGCCGCCCACCGATCCGGGCCGACAGGTCGGCGAGTTGCTCGTAGACCCACATCGTGCGTCGGGGTCCCCGAGCGTGGTTGACGACGAACACGACCTCGTGCCCGAACTCCACCAACCGGGCTGCCAATTCGCGTTGACTTCTACCGGAACCACCCACCGTGGTTCCCGAAACAAACAGCATCCGCACGGTGAGCAACCTAGCGCGACAGGTCGAGCCAGCCAGCCGAACCCGATATCTGCCCTGTGGGCAAGGTGCCGAGGATTCGCGGTTGCACGCTCGGCAATCGCGGGCTCGAATCTGGCCCGGCCCGACGGTGGTTGTGCTGTCTTCGTGCTTCGTGCTTCGTGCTTCGTGCTTCGTGCTTCGTGCTTCGTGCTTCGTGCTTGGGTCTTGGGTCTTGGGTCTGAAACGACCAGACGGAGCTCGAGTTCAACCTTCACCGACCCGGCCAACCGACAGGTACCGCCGGCGGACATCGGATTCTGTCCACTGCGGGCGTTCCGGCAGTGGGGATGAGCCCTCTAGGGCACGGATCTACTGCCAGTCCGACCATGGCCTGCAAGTACCGCCGGCGTTGCATGACGTTGATCAGCGCAGCACTTCGTCGTACACCTCTCGGAGTCGGATTCCGATGTGTGCGTGCGATCGCTCGTGGGCGATCCGCTTGCACGCTGCTGCTGCCTCGTCCCACTGATCCGGCTCGAGCACGCGGCGAATCGCGGTGGCGAGACCCGCCGCATCGCGAGGAGGGACCACGAACCCCGTGCGCTCGTCGCGCACGGTGTCGCCGAGGGCGCCGACGTCGGTCACGACGACGGGCCTCCCGTGGCCATATGCATCGTGCAGTACGCCGCTTTGCGATGCGAACGAGGTGTAGGGGAGCACCACAACGGAGGCTGCCTGGAACAGTTCTTGCTTCTCGCGCAGCGTCGCAAATCCGATGCTGACGTGAATGCGCTCGTCGCGTCGGGCCATGTCGAGCGCAAGGTCCTCGAGCTTCTTCTCCCCGTGTCCGGCGATCGCGAGACGGACGTCTTGACCACCGAGCAGTGACATCGCCTCATCGAGTACCTCCATGCCCTTGTTCGTGCGGAACGCGCCGAAGAAGAGCAGCAGTGGTGGGCCTTCCGGGCGCGGTGAGGGCTCGACGTCGATCGGAAAGACCTGGTGAGGCACGACGTGGATGCGCGCGTGGGGAATGCCGAAAGTGGTGTGCAACTCGTCTGCAAGCCGAGCGTGATGCACGATCAAGGCGTTCGGGCGTTTGTACATGTGGGCGAGGAGTTGGTGCTCGAGACGCGTTCCGAGGCGCGGGTTGTGCGGCATCACGTCGTGGACGCTCATGACCAGCGGAGTCGGAAACCGGGTGAAGGTGTCGGTGAAACGGTTCACGTAATGCAGATGGAACAGGTCGTATTCGTTCGATTTCCAATGTCTGCGGCGTATAGCCGCCCGCTCTCGATATGTCGCTGCCCGTGATGGAGCCCAACCCATCCGGCCGACCGACCGCTTGACGTCGGGAAGATCGCGCAGCACTGTCACGCCATGTGTTGTGCCCGCAGCGGGGGCCTCGGCGCGATCGATCACCTCGGTCACCAGGGTCTCGCCCGGGCGCAGGGTAGAGCGCGCCCAGTCGAGTTCTTCACTGCGCGCAAACGGCCAAAACCAGTGAAACTTCATTGAGCTACGCACACCTTGCAGTACTCCGCTTCAAAACAGTGTATTCGGCGGGAGCGAGAAGCGGTTTTTTCGTGATGAAGTGTTGTGTCAATATTGCGTTGAGCCGCAGCGAATGGTTGGCATTCGGAGGTCATCGCAATGATTGCGTTCGACCATTGCCTGTTCTGCGACGTATTTGTTCTCAGAGGAGCTGTTCTGTGCTTGCCTTCGTCACTGCGGTCCGACATCCGCTGAACTCAAAATCATTTTCGAGGGTGGGGGCACTCCTGGACGCAACGCTCCATTCAGTGTGCCGGCAGGTCGATCAGGATTTTCGTGTCATCGTCGTGAACAACGAACTCCCGCCGCTCAGTGTCTCCAGCCCGAAGGTGATCCCGCTTCGGGTGACGTTCCCACCTCCCACGAGTCAGCGCACTGCACGCGTCTCGTTCACCGATGGGGTGAGAGACAAGGGGTGCAAGCTCGCAGCGGGTGTGGCGGCCGCTCGTCAGATGTCGGCCGATCATGTGATGTTCATCGATTGCGATGATCTTCTCCACCACGGTCTGTCCCACTACGCCAACCTGACGCCGCAACACCCGGGCTGGTTCTCGCCCTCTGGCTTCATCCATACGGTGGGTTCCCGAACGCTTCAGTATGTGGCGACGGACTTTCATCATCTCAACGGATCCACATCCATGGAAAGTGGGCTGCCCGGCTTGATCTCCGCGGCTTCACGATGGAGCCTCTGCCGTTCGCCAGCACCATCTGGGAGATCGGGACTGGCGAGAACGCGAGTGGCAATCTCGTGTCGATCCGCCACGTCGAAATACTCGGTCGCCGTATCGGCCGCCGCGTCCCGTTCCGGGAGGGAGCCGTCCAATGAATGATGGTGCACTTTCGTACTATCGGGTCCTCGATCTGCTCCATCAGAGCCTGAACCCCCGGACCTATGTAGAGATCGGCGTCCGCGAAGGCGACAGTGCGTGTCTTGCACTTGATGTCACGACGGTGATTGCGGTCGATCCGTGTGCACGGATACTGCGGCCGCTTGCTGCTGGAGCGATCGTCGAGCGCTGCACCTCCGACGACTTCTTCGCGAGTGGACGGATCTCCCAACACCTGTCCGGCCGGCCCATCGATCTTGCCTTCATCGATGGGATGCACCTGTGGGAGTTTGCCCTGCGTGACTTCCTCAACATCGAACGCAGCGCCCACCCCGGCACCGTCGTGCTGCTCCACGATTGCCTGCCCCCAGGGGCCGTAGAGGCGCAGCGACAACGCTCCACCAATGTGTGGACGGGTGACGTCTGGAAGCTGCTGTACTACCTTCGCGAAGAACGGCCCGACCTCGAGGTCACGGTGCTCGATGCGCGCCCGACCGGCCTCGGCGTCATTCGAAATCTCGACCCTTCTCGGGCTCTGCCCGACCTAGAAGAGGCGTGGCGGAAATACGGCAGCCTCAGCTTCGACACGTTCGAGACGGATCTGCTTCCAACGTTACGCGTCGTGAAAGGCGACTGGTCAGCGATGCGGGATGTGTTCCCTGTCGACCCGTGGCAAAATCGTGGATCGGTCGCCGAACTGCGTGCCCAACGCGATCGTCGGCACACTCCGCCCGCCATGCGGTTGCGTCAGGCGAAGCGCCGCCTGGGCAAGTCCGCCCTGGGCCCGGTGCTCAAGAAGGTCCGGCGAACTCTTGTTGGTTCAGCGAAGACGAACCAGCCCTGAGAATAGAATCGAAGCATGGCTCGCACCAGCTTTCGTGGAACTGCCGTCAGCGCACGCAAGAGCGTGTCCCGGCTGAACATGCGCGGACGCCGCTCAGTTGCCAAGCAGATTGTTGCCCGGGCGCGGCGTCGCGCGGTTGACGTCCCTGAACGGCAGGGGGTCACCGTGGTGACGGTCACCTGGAACTCGATGCCGTTCCTGAAGGCGTTCCTGCAGGGGGTCCGCACATTCGGTGGCGACGATGTGGAGATCCTGGTGGTCGACAACAACTCCGACGATGGCACCGCCGAGTTCCTGGCCGCCCAACCCGATGTCACCACCGTGACGCTGCCGTTCAACTTCGGTCACGGGCTTGGTCTGGATACAGCGTTCATCAATGCCCGTACAACCCACGTGATTGCACTCGATGTCGACGCGTTTCCGATCTCGAAGGGGTGGTTGTCTACCGTCATCGAGCCGCTGGCGCAGGGGGCGGTTGTTGCCGGTGCGTACGTGCAGCGCGCGTTCATCCACCCGTCGTATCTGGCGATGCGTCGCAAGGATTTCCTCGACATGAAGCTCAGCTTCGTGCCGATCGGCGTCCGTACTCAATCGGGTGAGGCTCCGCAGGGTCTCTTCCTGGATGTGGGCGAAGCGCTCTGTCAGACCGTTGCGGTAGCGAGGGGCAGCGTCACCTTGCATCGCGTGCCAATTACATCGACCCGCGGTGACGGCATGGTTGGTTCGGTCTACGGCGATGTCGTTTACCACAACTTCTATTCCACACAGGGCAACCCCAACCTCGTCGAGCAGGCCCGTCTGGTCTGGGCTTCGGCTGTTACCGAGTATCTTCCGGCCTGACGGACCATCGCGGGTTGACTGCGCCCGACCGGCCCTCTCATCGAAACGAAAGGTGGACCATGAACCTCCGAAGGTGTGCCGCCGCCGTCAAACGATGGCTCAAACTTCAGGTGGAGAAACGCCAGCCGACGATCCAGGAGAAATACCCGCAGTTCCAGATCGGTCGCGGCACCTATGGCACCCCGCGCATCAGGAGCTGGCAGGAAGGTCCCACCGTGCGTATCGGAGCGTTCTGCTCGATTGCCAAGGGTTCGCAGATCTTCATCGGCGGTGAGCACCGTGTCGACTGGGTGACCACGTACCCGTTCAGCGTGTTCTGGCCGGAGGCCCGTCACATCACCGGCCACCCACGCATTCGTGGCGATGTCAACATCGGCAACGACGTCTGGATCGGCTCTGATGCCATGATCATGTCGGGAGTCACGATTGGCGATGGTGCGGTCATCGGTGCGGCCGCAGTCGTTGCTCGTGATGTGCCGCCGTATGCCATCGTGGTGGGAAACCCGGGGGTGGTGGTGCGCAAGCGGTTCAGCGATGACATCATCGCCCGATTGCTCGATCTGAAGTGGTGGGATTGGGACGACGAACGCATCAAGCGCCATCTTCCGCTGATGCTCGCCAACGACCCCGAGGGTTTCCTTGCTGCCGCCGAGGCAGAGTCGTTGTCCTGATCATCGCGCTCTTGTCAGCGAACTCAGTCCTCATCGAATGCGGTCATGCGCCCAGCGCTGGCGGCACTGCCATGCGAACTCGGCTTGTCGGCAGAGGTCGGACCACGCTGTTCGTCGCTTGGCTTGCTCTCGCCGTGCTTGTATCTGCGCCGCCGTCAGGATGGCGTGCTCCCTGTGTGCCAACAGGCTGTCGAAATCTGCCGTGGTTGCCCGCCATTCGGCAACCTCGCAGTCATAGAAACGGTAACGGTCGTCGTCTACGGCGAGCAGGTCGATGCCGGGCCGTTGCCGGGGATTGTAGAAACCCGAGACCGGCATGTGAATGCGATGCGCCGACGAGAGCCAGGCTGCCAGCCATGAGAACGTGCTCACGGCAATCGCGATCTCGCTCGAACGCCGGATGATCTCGAAATCGATCAGTGCTCCCTGGCTCGGGCGAAAGGTCGCGTTCGGGTATCGACGGCGAATTGCAAGGGAGTAGGGATCATCGCCCAGTTGTCCGATGAAGACCGGGTGGAGTTGCGACGATTCGATCACCTGCGACATGAACGAGAGCGGGATGGGCCCATAGTCGGGATGTACATCGCCGAGCACCTCGCCAGCTCTGATGTTGATCACGACGCAGTCAGGTCCGTAGCCATCCACCGCCAGGCCGATCGGGGGACGAAAGACCTCCCGGCCAATGTCCAGCGGAACAAGGTGTTCCAGGCGAAGGCTCACGACCCCGACCGTCAGCGCACGCAGCGCCCCACGCCGCATGTAGCGCGCGATCTGATGTGCAGGGAGATAGCGGCCCCCGACCTGGATGGCGTCTGGCGGGTAGTCAGGTGGAACCGGCGTTGATAGGCCCCACACAGGCAGGTCGTGACCGCAGACCATCAGCCCCGGTACGTGGCTGGCGATGGTGAGCGCCGCCATGTACTGCAGCATCTGGTTGCCGAGGTTGCCCTGCGGGTCAATGCGGAACAGTGGATTCGCGGGTGACGATCGCCGGTTCTCGCTGTCGGCCTTCACAGCATCATGGTAGGTCGCGTATCTAGGACCGGGTGACACTCGGGCAGCAGTTCCAGCGAATGAACGGATCGATGCCCAGGGAAATGCTGCACATCGCGATCGTGTCCGCGGTCGGGCGTTTCCGGTGACGGCTGCATCGGGTGTGGTGTGCCCCGCCAGGGGGATTCAATTAGCCTGCTCGAGGTTGACCGTTCGAAGGCCGGAGGGCAGGGGACTTGCAGAGACAGCGTTGCTGGCGTGATGGACGTGTTTTGTGAACGCACGTCTCTTCGCGGTCGCCCGTCGTGCCCGCAGCGTTGCCGGACGCTTGCGGCGCACCATCTTGAAGGCGGTTGCGGGAAGCCATTCCACGGTCCGTGGACGATGCGTCGCATTGACGTACGACGACGGGCCGGATCCTGAGGTCACCCCTCGTTTGCTCGATTTGTTGAGCGCATTTGGAGTGCACGCCACCTTCTTCGTCATCGGAGAGAAGGCGGAGAGGTGCCCCGACATCGTTCGGAGGATGATTCAAGAAGGTCATTCGGTAGGAGCGCACTCGATGCACCACCCAGACTTTGGCCGTATCTCTCTCAGTGCTGCCCGACGCGACACCGAGCAGGTGTTCTCAGCCCTGGCGCACACGATTGGCCACCCAGTCCGTCTCTATCGCCCCCCGCACGGTCATCTCACGCTGCGCACAGCGCTGATGCTCCGCCGGCTCAAGGCAGAGACGTGGTTGTGGGGCATTGATTCCGGAGACTGGCGTGAGGAATCGACGGTCGACTCGATCCTCGACCGATCGCTTCACGCACTCGACGGAGGCGTTGTGCTGATGCATGACACGACCGACAAGACTGTGGAGGCAACAAGGCTGCTGCTCGAGCGCCTGTCATCCTCCCGGGTGCAGACTCTGGCCTTGTGGGCCGGTACTTCGGGTTGACATAGCCGTCGCAGCGTCGGGCTTTGCGGGTCGATATCGTGTGAATCTGGTGGGAGGAGACGTACATGCAAGTGTCTGCGAGACGAGCGCGGGGAGCAACCGCCGAACGGAGCGATACCCCGCTGCAGTTTGTGGTACACGGTCGCCGCCCGGCACTTGTGGGGTTGGCGTTCACAGCGTTCGCCGGAGGTATTGCAGAGGCACTGTTTTTGGTCACGGTGACCAGAGCAGCGTTTGCCATCACAGATCGAAAGGGCAGGGTCGGCATCGTGGCCGATCGCTACCTCTCGGTGCATCAGACGCTTCTCCTCGCGCTCGGCCTTGTTCTGCTGCGGGTTGCGCTTGCGGCGTGGTCCAGCGTGCAGTCGGCCAATCTCACCGCGAATGTAATCGCCGACGTGCGCCATCGTTTGTCCAGCGCATTCCTGGATTCCTCGTGGGAGATTCAGCAGGCGCAGCGTGCGGGCAGTCTGCAAGAACTCCTCACCACCTACAGCGGACAGACATCAGCGATCATGCAGTCGTTGAGCTTGGCGGTGCTCGCCTCGGCCAACCTGGTTGCCCTGCTCGGTCTGTCCATCGCTGTCGACCCAGTGGGTGCGCTCGTTCTGGTTCTCTCCGTTGGAATCCTCGGCGCCTTGCTCCGTCCCTTACGAGCGGTGGTTCGTCGACGCGGGGCGCTGGTGTCGGCCGCTGGCATGGAGTTCGCGACCTCACTGAACGAGGTTTCTGAGCTGGGCCTCGAGCTGCACGTGTTCCACGTGCAGGATCAGGCGCGTCGGCGCGTCGGCACCCTCATCGAGGAGTTTCGGGTAAAGGTCGCGCGGTTCCAAATCGCCGCCGGTCTGGCCACCCCGATTTACGTCGGACTCGCATATCTGGCGCTGCTCGGTGCGCTCGCTGTGGTGGCCGAGTCGAAGGTGACGAGCCTCACCTCGCTGGGTGCTGTCATGCTCGTCATGCTGCGCTCGCTCAGCTACGGTCAGGCTCTGCAGGGCTCGTACACCTCGATGGCCGGCAGCATCCCTGCTATCGAAGTCCTCCAGACCCAACTGCAGCTGTTCAGCGATGGCAAACGTCATGATGGCGGTGTCGCTGTCAGTGAGATCGGCGAACTTCGGGTGGAGAACGTTTCCTTCTCGTATGTCGCCGGCCAAGAGGTGCTCCACGACATCTCCTTTGCTGTCGACCCGCACGAGATCGTGGGCATTGTGGGTCCCTCGGGTGGCGGTAAGTCCACGCTCGTGCAGTTACTACTTGGGCTTCGCGATCCTCAGCGGGGCAGAATCCTGGTCGGCGAACGAGACATCAGCGAACTCGACAAGACCGAATGGGCGCGCAAGGTCACCTTTGTACCGCAGACGGCGCATCTGATCGCTGGCTCGATTGCTGACAACATCCGTTTCCTACGAGACGACGTCAGCCATGCCGACGTAGAGCGGGCGGCGCGTCTGGCCCACTTGCATGACGACATCATGGGATTCCCAGAGGGATACGACCGCCCGGTCGGCGAACACGGTGGTCATCTCAGCGGCGGCCAGCAACAGCGCCTGTGCATTGCGCGAGCGTTGGTCGAGTCGCCTGAAATGATGATTCTCGACGAACCGACCAGCGCGTTGGACGTTCGCAGCGAGCATCTGGTGCGTACCACCTTGCTTGGCCTCAAGGATCGGATGACCGTCATCGTGATCGCCCATCGCCTGAGCACCTTGGACATCTGCGATCGGATCATGGTGATCCAGTCCGGTGAAATGATCGGCTACGACACACCCGAGCGCCTTGCGGCCACCAGCGACTTCTTCCGAGAGGCGCTGGAGCTCTCTGGTTTGCGCTGACGTGTCCAACGACGGCGGCGGCGACGGCGGCGCCGTCGTGCAACAGCATGCGGTGCAACGCAACCTGTTCGGCATCATGTGCACCTATCGCCGGCCGGAGATGGCACTGGCCTACCTCGATCTACTCGAACAGCAGACGCTGACGCCCAGCGTGGTGGTCGTCGTCGACAATGCCTCGGACGCGTCATTGGCCGAAGCCATCGCCGGGCGCCAGAGCACGCGCACCGAGTACCGCTATGTCGCCACCGGCCGCAATATCGGACCCGCTGGGGCCTTCCATCGCGGGTTCGACGAACTGCGCAGCATCGCCTCGGCCGAGGACTTCATCGTGCACTTCGACGACGACGACCCACCGGTGGCGGACAGTCAGATCGAGCGACTCGTGCACGATCTCTCCAATGAACTCGCGATCGATCCCGACATCGCCGGGATCGGGCTGAGCGGCGGCAGGCTCAGCTCGCGAACGGGGTTTGTGTCGCGTACCAATCCGTCCTCCCGGCTGGCCGATGTGGATCATCTGCACGGTGGCTACCTGCCGGTGTACACGGTGTGGGCCCTCGCCGACGTACAGAGCCACGATTCCACCTTCTTCTATGGGTTCGAGGAGCTCGAACTCGGACGGCGACTGCACGGCAACGGTTGGCGACTGTTGGTGCACAACGAGCTCATGCGCGAACTCGTAGGCCTGTATCCCAAGAAGTTGCCGCGACCCACGCTGTGGCACCAGTCGTTCTCGGGCTATTCAGATAGCGAGTGGAGTCGTTTCCACAAGGAACGCAACCTCATCCGGGTCCTGCGCCGCGAGGGCCTGTGGGTGGCGATTGCGGTCACCGTGTCGTCGCGGCATGTCCTCAAACCGCTCGCCGGGATGTTTCGTCAGCCGAAGCGGTCATGGGATCGCGTCACGCTCGGCCTGCGGGCCACCCGGTCGGGCCTGCGCGGGGAGACGGGTATCGACGCCAGATACCCGCCGCCGGCCTGAGCCCTTGCGGGGCAGTGCAGCACAGCACAGGGGGCGGTCGATCCTCCGATCGTCAGAAGAGTTCGATGTCACCCAGCGACAGCGACCAGTTGGGCAGCGGAGGCATGGCGGCCTCGTTCACCCGCCGCCAGGTGAGGACTGGTCCACCGCCGGGGAGGGGCGCCCATCCGTGGCGTAGATCGGGAAACCCGATGCGGATGGTGTGATCGGCGCCGAGCTGGCGGGCGGCGCCCGTGGCAAGACGGGCAGCGGCCGTGCGGTCGCCGAAGGTCTGCGCGAGCACCACCTCGGTTGCCGGGCCGCGTCGGCGCACACGGATGATGGCGGCGGACCGATCGTCGAACACGGCGCGGTAGTGCAGCAACGCGCCGCCGTAGCGCCAGGCCAGCACGTTGTCATCGAGGCGGGTGCGTAGTTCGCGCACGTCGGCCGGCTGATGGACCAGTGCCTTCCACGCGCCGGTGGCGATCCACGCCGCTGCGGGTTGGCCGATGTCGACAGGGAGCGACCAGTGCTCGGCTGCAGTGCGGGCACGAGCGGTGCGCAGTATCGCTGTGGGGCGGGTGAGGTGGGTGGCCGCCGGAACGCGTCCGACCACCTGCCAGCCCATCTTGATGTAGCCCGGCCGGCTCTGCGCGTTCGGGCTGTTGAACACGAAGTCCACACCGTCGCCCTGCATCTCGTCGAGGCCGCGCATGGTGAGTCGGGTGAACAATCCCTTGCCCTGATAGTCGGGGTGTGTGGCCGTATCGACCGCGCGTACGGCGCGCAATACGGTGTTCCCGCGTACGAACTCCCAACGCATGAAGGCGCGCAGCGCCACGATGCGACCGCTGTCGACGGCCACCCAGGTGGGTGATGGGCCAAACGCGTTCTGATCGTGTTTCCACGCGAACAGTTGCTCGAAACGGTCGTCGTCGCCCCATCCCAGGGAGTTGCGGCACAGTTCAAGTATCGCTGGTCGATCCTGAGTGGTGGCGGTGCGGATCTCGAGTCCATCGATGGACGGCCGTCGCGATGGCTTCGCAGGCTCGGGCGCCGGCACTGCCTGAGGGCTGGCCGGATGCTCTACCCGCGTGGCCACCTGCGAGTAGACCTGCTCCAAACGTCGCACCGCGCGCATCACGTCGAACTCGCCAGCGCGTGCGTCGGCCGCGCTCGCGAGCGCAGCGCGCTTCGCGGGGTCGGTCAGCACGTGCTCCAACGCGTTGGCCATCGCCACGGCGTTACCGGGCGGCACCAGCACGGCATCACGCCCGTCGCGCAGGGTCTCGCCGACGCCGCCCACGTTGGTGGCCACGATGGGCAGCCCGAGCGCGAGTGCCTCCATCAACGCAACGGGGAGGCCCTCCCATTTCGACGCCAGGGCGAACACGTCGCAGGCACCCATGAGGCGGGTGGCGTCCGCGCGAAAGCCGGTGAGCACAACTCGATCGTCCAACCCCAGCTTCGTACAGAGGGCACGCGTTTGGCCCTCCAGCGGCCCCTGCCCCACGGCGACTATGCGTGCGGCGACGCCGCGGTCGGCCAAGATTCGCGCAGAGCCCAACAGGTTCGGGTAGTCCTTCTGCTCGCGGAAGTTGGCAACAGTGCCCACGACCATTTCGTCGGGGCCGATATTCAATTCGGCGCGTACCTCGGCGCGGTGGGCCCGCTGGGCGGCCACGGCGGCGACGTCGATACCGTGCACCAGCGTCTCGGCCCGTGCCGCCATCGGGCCGCGCATCGATCTGCGCACCTCGTCGGTGACGGCGATGTCGGCCTGATCCCAGCGTCCCGTCAACCGGTTGGCCCACCGGGTGAGTCGGTGGTGTGTACCCCATGTGTTGTGTTCAGTGCACACCAACGCCGGTCGGGTGGACCGTGGCATGAGGCGCACGATCAGACGCGCGACGGCACCAGGGAGCGGTGAGTGCAGATGCACGATGTCGTAGTGGCCCCCATGGATCAGCCTGCGCAGGTGTAGGGGCCAGCGGTAATCTGTGCGCCGGTTGCTCAGGCAGTGGGTGCGCACATCGAGTTGCTCGAGACGGGCGGCGAGGTGGTCTTTCCACGGCAGCACGTAGGCGCATTCGATGGTGACGACCGACCGATCATGTGTGCTCGCCGCAGCGACGAGGAGATGCTCGGCCCCGCCAGGCCCCAAGCCCTTGGCGACCCAGAGGACCTTGAGCGGAGCAGGTGTCACCGTTGTGCCGCCTCGCACGCAACCGTGGCCACGAAGTCGATCTGATCGTCGGTCAGGACGCTGCCGCTGGGCAGGCACATGCCGTGGTCGAACAGGTACTCACTGGTGCCGTCGACCCGTGCCGATGCCTCGGCGAACACCGGTTGCAAATGCATCGGCTTCCAGAGCGGGCGACTCTCGATGTCGTTGTCGTTGAGGGCCCGCTGTACGGCATCGCGGGCGACGACATCGTCGAACACCACACACGTCAGCCAGCCGTTCCAACCGCCCCAGGGAGCGATCGGCATGAACGACAGGCCGGGCACGCCGGCGAGCAACTCGCGATAACGCTCGTTGATCTGCAGCCGTCGTTGTGACATCACGTGCAGTCGTTGCAGCTGGGCGCGGCCCAGGGCCGCGAGCAGGTTGCTGAGCCGGTAGTTGTACCCGATCTCGGTGTGTTCGTAGTGCGTGGCGGGTCGACGCGCCTGTGTGGCCAGGTGGCGCACGCGGGATGCAGCATCGATGTCGGGCGACACGAACATGCCGCCACCGCTCGTGGTGATGATCTTGTTGCCGTTGAACGAGAACACCCCAGTATCGGCCAGAGCGCCCGCCGGGCGACCCTTATAGGTGGCCCCGAGCGCCTCAGCGGCGTCTTCGACGACTGGGATGCCCAACTCGTGGCACGCCGGCACGATCTCGTCATAGTCGGCGCACTGGCCGTAGAGATCCACCACCACAACCGCTGCAGGCAGGCGGTTGCGGCGCTTTGCGGCAGCCAACTCCTCGGCCAGCAACTGCGGGCTCATGTTCCATGTGGCGGTGTCGCTGTCGATGAAGATCGGCGTAGCCCCACAGTAAGCAACAGCGTTGGCGGTGGCGGCGAACGTGAAGCTGGAGACCAACACGTCGTTGCCGGGTTGGACCCCCTGCTCGAGGAGCGCCAGATGCAACGCGCCGGTGCCGCTGGACATGGCGACAGCGCCGGGCCAGCCCGTGATCGCGGCCACATCGCTTTCGAAGGCGTCGAGTTCGGGCCCGGCCGGGGCCACCCATCCGCTGTCGAACGCGCGCAGGAGTGCCTCGCGTTCGAGCAGACCGACGTCGGGCGACGACAGGAAGATCCGGCTCATACCGAGGAGGGTTCTGCCGTCGCATTCGCCGACGCGTCATGTGCTGCGACAACGCGCATGATCTCGGCAGTGACGGTGTCAGCCGGGGCGGCCAACGAACTCGCTACTGCGAACGACAGCGCCGGGACTTCCACGTGTGTGATCAACGGATGCACCGGGCGGTTGTCGGCCTCGTTGGCTGCAATGAGGTCCTCGTGCAACTTCTCGCCGGGTCGCAGGCCGGTGTACACGACCTCCAACCTCGGATTGTGCTGTACGGCGAGTCGCTCGGCGAGATCGGCAATTCGCACGGGTGAGCCCATGTCGAGGATAAGCACTTCGCCGGATCGTCCGATGGCTGCAGCGTAGATCGTGAGTCGTACCGCTTCCTCGACGGTCATGAAGTAGCGCGTGACATCTCGGTGGGTGACAGTGAGCGGACCACCCGCTGCGGCCTGGGAGCGAAAGGAGGTGAGCACCGAACCGTTGGAAGCCAGGACGTTGCCGAACCGTACGGACACGAAGGTGCCGTCAGACTGCTTGCCGGCGAACGATGTGAGGCGTTCGGTGACGCGCTTGGCATAGCCCAACACGCTGGCAGGATCGGCCGCCTTGTCGGTGCTGATGTTGACCAGCCGCTCAACGCCCACTGCCTGTGCTGCCTCGAGCACGTTGTGGGTGCCGACCACGTTGGTCTTCCACGCCTCGCTGGGAGCTGCCTCAAGCAGCGGTAGGTGCTTCAGTGCTGCTGCGTGGAACACCACCTGCGGGCGGTGTAGTTCGAACAGGTCGCGGATGCGCTGGTGGTCGCGCAGGTCGGCCAATGCAAGATCGGGGCTGTCGAGCAGGGCGTGTCCGTGCATGCTGAGTTGTACGCGGTGCAGGCCATTTTCATCGCGATCGAGCATCACCAGTTTGGCGGGATTGAGACGGGCGAGTTGTCGGCACAGTTCGCTGCCGATGCTGCCTCCGGCGCCGGTGACGAGCACGCGTTTGCCGTTGATGTAGTTGGCCACTGCATCGGTGTCGATATCGGAGGGATTCCGACCGAGCAGGTCGGCATCAGATACCGGCCGGAGGTCGTCGAGGACCGGCGTACCGAGCATGCCGAACACCGGTGGGAGCACCAGCAGACGGAGCTTGGCAGCGGTGGCGATCTCGTCGACCCTTCGGATGAGATCGCTGTTGGCGGTTGGGATGGCCAACAACAGGGTGGTGGCACCGAACCGTCGCGCCGCGGCGTCTGTGTCGGCCAACGTGCCGACCACACGAACACCGTGCACACGCAGGTGCTGCTTGTTGGGGTCGTCGTCAAGCAGTGCCACGGGGATGTAGGGATTCTCGGCGCTGTGTAACAGCATGCGCAGCACCTGTTCGGCGCCATCGCCCGCACCGAGGATCAACATCGCCTCGGCGCTGCTGGCCGACGGCCGGGTCATGCGTGCCCGCCGCAGGCGCCACGCAGCGCGGATGCCCAGGCCGAACAACAACGCAAGTGGAGTTGCCAGCATCGCCACCGAGCGGGGCACCTCGAGGGCGGGGAGCAACAGGACCAGCGTGGTCAGCAAACCAACGACCGCATCCGTGGCCGTCAGTCCGAGGACCTCGTCGAAGCTGCCGTAGCGCCACCGCCGGCGGTACAGTCCGCCGAACAGGCCGATCAGGCCTTGTGCTGCGATGGCTACCTCGATGACGATGATCATCGACCGCGGGCCGACGTGGTGGAACGAGAACTCCAGGCGCAGGAAGGCTGAGACAACCAGGGCAACAGCCCACGCGGCGGCATCAGAGGCGAAATGGACAACCGGAAGATGCCTCCGGAACCAGAACTTCAGCTTCTTCGTCAACTGATTGCCGCCTGTTTAGCCACGTTGTACGTGTCCCTGCTCGTGGTTGAGTCGACCGAACTGTATCTGGCCTTCTCCACTGAGCGACAGGGGCATGGTGTCATGAGAACTGAGAGGGATGATGGTCCGGCCGAGGCCAAGGCGTTCGCGGCCGCTACTCGGCCTCTGGCGCTTTGCCGCGTCGGCTGATATTCTGTCACGTAATGAAGAGCAAAGGAGGTCCGATCGTGCGGAAACTCGCTGTATTGGCGTCAACTATTGGTTTTGTGCTGATCGGGTCCGTTGGGTCTGTGTCAGCCGCCACTCCGCCCACATGTCAGATCGAGTCGCCCGTGACTCAGGTAATCGGCGAGAACTGTGTGTACCCGCCTGCCCCGACCACGACCATCGAGGCACAGATCCCACCGCCGCCACCTGCCACGCTGCCCGTCACCGGCGCAGACAGCAGTAACACCATGCAGACCGCTGGTCTGGTGGTACTGGCGGGTGCTGCACTGGTCGGCGTTGCAGCAGTGCGCCGTCGTCGCCCGCAGTCGGCCTGATCACGCCCTTCGGGTCAACCGAATCGTCCTTCGGTCCGGGGTCGGTGCACGCCGCGCCGGTCCCCGGCTCTGACGTGCGCGCGCTGTTCCTCCTCGAGGGCGGCTTCTTCCGCAACGAGGCGCTTCAGGCTGTGCAGTCGCACGGCTGCTAGGTCGCCGGCTGCAATCGCCGCCAGAACGGCACATCCGGGTTCGTCTTCGTGTTTACAGTTCCTGAACCGACAGTGGTCCATCAGGTCGAACACATCGGCGAAGGCCCTCTCGATGCCCTGACCGCTGAGCCACAGGCTCACGGCGCGCACACCGGGAGTATCGAGCAACCAGCCACCGGTGGGCAGTGACACCAGCTCGGCTGCGGTCGTGGTGTGTCGGCCACGTTGGTCGCCCATGCGCACGTCGTTGGTGCGCTGCACGGCATCGCCAACCAGTGCATTGATGATGGTGCTCTTGCCCACACCGCTGGCCCCCAGCAGGGCGATCGTGCGACCAACGGACGCGTAGTCGCGCAGGGTCTCGAGCCCTTCATGGGTCACGCCGCTGACCGCATGCACCGGGACGCCGAAGGCCACGGCCTCGAGCGTCGCCACGGAGTTGGCGACCACGGCCGGGTCATCGACCAGATCGAGCTTCGAGAGCACCACCACGGGTTGAGCGCCGCTGTCGAACGCGAGGACCAGCTCGCGTTCCAGTCGGCGCTGGTTCGGTGGGCTGTTGAGACCGTGCACCAGGAACACAACGTCGATGTTGGCGGCGAGCGTATGTGCTTCGGCGCGAGCGCCCTCGTGAGAGGCCCGCCGTACGAACGCGCTCTGGCGATCGATGACCGATTCGACCTTCTCTCCATCGGCCGAGGGAATCACCCAGTCACCTACGGCCACGTCGATACCGATGTTGCGGACCCGCAGCGGTTCGGCGGCGATGCTCTGGCGCACTGTGCTCCAACCACGGTCCAGGCGCATGACCCGACCGGGTCGGCCGATCCGGCCACCGGCGGACCAGATGGCATCGAGCTCAGGTGTCCAGCCGAGGGCTGCTTCGGGGGAATCCGTCATCGTGCCCCTGACCGTAGAGAGTGGAGGACCGTTCGTCAACGCCTCGACAGCGCCAGAGCGGTTCGGCCACGTGGTGTGACGGATAACCCCCGCCGCCTTGGCGGCAGGCAAATACCGTAGGAGTGTCATCGCACCTGTCACGAGGTGTTGGGCGGTCCCCCGAAGAACGGATTTGAGCAGATCATGTTGTCTCGTCTCGCGCGCTGGTGCGTGCACCACCGCAAAGTCGTTGTCTTCGGTCTCTGGATCCCGCTGTTCGTCGCCCTCGGTGCCGCATCTGCTGCGGTCGGCTCTGACTTCCACACCCAGATGCAGCTGCCCAGCGGTGAGGCACGCGATGTGTTCCGCCTGCTCGAGAGCGTCAGCAAGGAACAGGCCGGCTTCGATTCGCAAATCGTGGTGAAGGCAACGCAGGGTGTGACCGATCCCGACGTGAAGGCAGCGTTCACCGACCTGCTCGCCAAGGTCGACAAGATCGCCGGCGTGCAGGTGACGAGTCCGTATGACGCACCGCAGCAGCAGATCAGCGCTGACGGCACCATTGCCTTTGCCCAGTTGAAGATCACCGAGCGCACCCAGACACAGTTCGCATCGCTGGCCGACGAGATCGAAGGCCTCGGCGCTGCAACGCCCACGCACATGACGCCGGGTCACCCGCTGCAGATCGAATACGGCGGCCAGGCGTTCCAGAAGGTGAAGTTCCCGGCCTCGGAAGCGCTCGGCGTGATCGCAGCGGTGATCATCCTCGTGCTTGCCTTCGGCTCGGTGCTGGCGATGGGTCTGCCCATCGGCACGGCCCTGATCGGCCTCGGTCTCGGCTCCAGCATCGTTGGATTGCTCAGCAATGTTGCCGAGATGCCCGACTTCACCACGCAGATGGTCGCCATGATCGGTCTGGGGGTGGGCATCGACTACGCGTTGTTCATCGTCACCCGCTATCGAGAGGCGTTACGTGACGGTCTGTCGGTGGAGGATTCCATCATCGAGGCCGTCGACACCAGTGGGCGAGCCGTGCTCTTTGCTGGCACCACGGTGATCATCTCGTTGCTCGGGCTGTACATCATGGGCCTGTCGTTCGTGCGTGGCCTGGCCACCGGCGCTGCGGTCGGCGTGATGATGATGATGATCGCGTCGGTCACCCTGCTGCCCGCTCTGCTGGCGATGGCCGGTCATCGCATCAATGTCACGTCCCGTGCGGCGCTGCTGTCCCTGGGGCTGCTCGTGGCCGGTGGTCTCGGAGCCATCGTCACCTCGTCGGTCGCGATTCTGCTCGGCGGCGTTGCGCTGGCTGCTGTCGTGTTGCTCGGCAGCATCGTGTACGCACCGCTGCGTCTGCCCATCCCGCACCGCGGGTCCAAGCCGGTCGAGCAGGGGTTCTGGTACCGCTGGAGCCGGTTGATCCAACGCCGACCGTGGCCGTCGTTCGTCCTCGGAGCCGGTGTCTTGGTGGTGCTCACGATCCCGTTGTTCTCCATCCGTCTCGGTTTCGGCGACACCGGCAACGCACAGCCCGACCAGACGATTCGTAAGGCGTACGACCTGCTGGCCGAAGGCTTCGGACCGGGCTTCAATGGCCCTCTGGTGGTCACCATGGAAGGCACCGACGCCGCCGACACGCAGAAGGTGCAGCAGTTCGCAGCCACTCTGCAGTCCACCGAGGGCGTGCAGGTTGCCTTCGCCCGCCCGGTGCGCGCGGATCTGGCGCTGATCACCGTGGTGCCCGCCAGCGCCCCGCAGGACGTGGCCACCACCGACCTGGTGCACCGGCTGCGCGATCACGTGATCCCTGATTCGGGCTTCACCGCGCGCGTCGGCGGTTTCACTGCGGCGAGTCAGGATTTCTCCGAGTATCTCGGCGCCCGTTTGCCGTTGCTGATCGGCGCCGTGCTGGTGCTCAGCTTCCTGTTGCTGATGGCCGTGTTCCGCAGCCTGCTCGTGCCGCTGAAGGCCGTGATCATGAACCTGCTTTCCATCGGCGCGGCGTATGGCGTGATCGTGGCGGTGTTCCAGTGGGGCTGGGGCGAGAACCTCATCGGTGTGGGCAAGGCCGGCCCGGTCGAGGCATGGGCGCCGATGATGTTGTTCGCCATTGTGTTCGGACTGTCGATGGACTACGAGGTGTTCCTCCTGTCGCGGATGAAGGAAGAGTTCGACCGAACCGGCGACAACGCCATTGCCGTGGCCGATGGTCTTGCCGTCACCGCGCGGGTCATCACTGCAGCGGCGCTGATCATGGTGTGCGTGTTCAGTGCCTTCATTCTCGGCGACAACCGCCAGCTCAAGCTGTTCGGTCTTGGTCTTGCCTCTGCCGTGTTCATCGACGCCACTGTGGTCAGGATGCTGCTCGTGCCGGCCACCATGGAGTTGCTCGGAGCACGGAACTGGTGGTTGCCGGCATGGCTTGATCGGTTGCTCCCGCGGATCAACGTGGAGGGTCATCGCCACACCGCGGCAGTGCCGGATCTGATCGCACCAGCCCTCGCTGACTGACCGCTCTGGTGGTGAGCGCGGCATGCTGTCATCCGCGCAATACGGTCGTGCGTCTTGACAACGACCCCTTCCATGCTTTAGCGAATAGGTCGCATGTCAAAACCCCTCGTAATTGTGGAGTCTCCCGCGAAGGCGAAGACGATCTCCAAGTTCCTCGGCAGCGCCTTCGATGTGCGCGCCTCGGTGGGCCATGTGGCCGACCTCCCGAGCAAGGGTTTGGCGGTCGACGTCGATAATGGCTTCAAGCCCACCTACGAGCTGACCGAGCGCGGCAAGCAGGTCATCAAGGATCTGCGTGCCGCGATGAAAGATGCCAGCGAGCTGTATCTCGCAACGGACGAGGACCGCGAGGGCGAAGCCATCAGCTGGCACCTGCTCGAGTACCTCAAGCCGAAGGTGCCCGTGAAGCGGATGGTCTTCCACGAGATCACCAAGGCCGCTATCGACAACGCAGTCAACAATCCGCGGGCCCTCGACTACGGCCTTGTCGATGCCGCCGAGACCCGCCGCATCCTGGATCGGTTGTACGGCTACGAGGTCAGCCCGGTGCTGTGGCGCCGGGTGAACCGCGGTCTCTCCGCCGGCCGCGTGCAGAGCCCCACCATTCGCCTCGTGGTCGAGCGCGAGCGCGAACGCATCGCGTTCGTGACCGCTGGCTACTGGGATCTCGAACTGCTCACCGGCACCCAGCCGGCGTTCACCGCCACGCTCGTGGCCCTCGATGGCGCCAAGGTGGCCTCGGGCAAGGATTTCGGAAGCGACGGCAATCCCAAAAAGGGTGTGGTGGTCGTCAGCCAGAACGAGGCGCATGCGTTGGTCGACGGCTTGCAGTCGTCCACTGCCACGGTGCGTTCCGTCGAGGACAAGCCATACCGCAGCAGCCCCAAGGCGCCGTTCACGACGAGCACCCTGCAGCAAGAGGGCGGGCGCAAGCTGCGCCTCGGTGCCGCCCAGGTGATGCGCATCGCGCAGGGCCTGTACGAGCGCGGCTTCATCACCTACATGCGTACCGACAGCGCGATGCTCAGCGAGGAGGCACTCGCTGCGGTGCGTGCCGAGGTCGGCCGCGCCTACGGCCAGCAGTTCCTCTCCAAGGGGCCGCGCCAGTTCACCGGCAAGATCAAGAACGCGCAGGAGGCCCATGAGGCCATCCGACCCACCACGCCGTTGCGGGCGCCCGATCAGGTGGCTGGCGAGCTCAACGGTCAGGAACTCTCGCTGTACCGCATGATCTGGCAGCGCACGCTGGCCTCGCAGATGGCCGACGCGGCGGGAACCACGGTGAGCGTGCGCCTCGGTGCCACGGCGTCGCTGCAGGGTCGCTCGCCGCAGGATTGCGAGTTCGCCGCCAGTGGTACCACCATCACCTTTGCTGGCTACCGCCAGGTGTACGTGGAGTCCACCGACGAGGACAGCCCGACCGAAGAGGACAAAGAGGCACTGCTGCCCGAGCTCAGCGTGGGCCAGGCGGTGCCCGTTGCGTCCATCACGCCCCACGGGCACGCCACCACGCCACCTGCCCGCTACACCGAGGCCAGCATCGTCAAGCGACTCGAGGAACTCGGCATCGGCCGACCCAGCACGTGGGCCAGCATCATCCAGACGGTGCAGGACCGCGGTTATGTGTGGAAGAAGGGTCAGGCCCTGGTGCCCACCTGGACCGCATTTGCCGTGGTGGGCCTGATGGAGAAGCACTTCGAGGGCCTGGTGGACTATGCCTTCACTGCGAGGGTTGAGGAAGACCTCGATGCCATTGCCCGCAATGAGCAGAAGAAGGATCAATGGTTGCAGCGGTTCTACTTCGGTGATGAAGCCGATGCGCAGCTGCCCGGTCTGAAGCGCCTCGTCGTGGAGAACCTCGACGAAATCGATGCGGCCGCCATCAATACCTTCCCCCTCGGTCACGATGCCGATGGCGTCGAGATCGTGGTGAAGCCCGGCAAGTACGGCCCGTACGTCAAGCGCGGCGACGACACCGCCAGCGTGCCAGAGACCCTCGCACCCGACGAACTCACCGTGGAGATGGCGCTCACACTGCTCGCGCAGCCCAAGAGCGACACACCCATCGGCGAGCTCAATGGCTTTCCCGTGTTCGCCAAGAGCGGTCGTTATGGTCCCTATGTGCAATGGGGCACTCCCGATGCCTTACCGCCCGGTCTCGAAAAGCCGCGCATGGCCAGCCTGTTCAAGACGATGACGCTCGAGCGCATCACCCTGACCGACGCCATCGACCTGCTCAAACTGCCGCGCACGGTGGGCATCGACCCGGCCGACGGCGAAGCGATCATCGCCAACAACGGTCGCTACGGCCCGTATGTGCAAAAGGGCAAGGACTTCCGCAACATCACCAGCGAGGAGCAGCTGCTCGAGATCACCCTCGATCAGGCGCTGTTGATCTTTGCTGCGCCGAAGGTCTTCAAGCGCGGTGGCCAGTCGATGGCATCCAAGGGACCACTGCGTGAATTCGGCGACGACCCCATCAGCGGCAAGCCGGTGGTTGCCAAGGACGGCAAGTTCGGCGTGTACGTGACCGACGGCGAAACCAACGCATCGCTCAGCAAGGGCGACCGTTTGGAGGCGATGCCGAACGAGCGGGCCTACGAACTGCTGGCCGTGCGCCGAGAGGCCATCATCGAAAAGGGTGGTCTGCCGGCGCGCAAGGCCACTGCCACCAAGCGGGCGGCCGCCAAGCGTGCTGCGCCCAAGAAGGTCGCTGCCAAGAAGGTCGCTGCAAAGAAGGTCGCTGCGCCGAAGAAGGCTGCTGCGAAGAAGGTGGCCGCGCCGAAGAAGGCCGCTGCCAAGAGCGCCTGACCAGCGCGGTTGGTTGCGCCATCGTGGGCGTCAGCCGAAAAGCATCACGCCGACTACGCCGGTGAGCACCAGGCTGCTGGCGGCGATCTCGTACCGGCTGTGACGCTCGTGTAGCCAGACGTGCGCGACCACGAAGGTGAAGAGCAGCTCGATCTGGCCGAACGTTCGCACGCGTGCAGCATTTTGGAGCGTGAAGGCAATGGCCCAGCACGCTGAACCGCACACGCTGAGCACGCCGACGATCGAACTCGATCGCCAGTGTCGAAACGCCAGACCGATCTGTTCGCGCTCACGGGCGAGCAGATAGCTGCCGTGCACGACGGTCTGGATGCTGTTCATGACGGCCAGTGTGACGATGGCACGCATGACAGTGGGGCTGTCGTTGAGCGACTTCGACGCCGCACGAATGCCCACCGCCGCCAACCCGAACAGCCCGCCGGCGGCGAGGCCGTAGAGGCCTGCGGGATCGCGCAGCATCGTCAGCGACAAGCGTTGTCCCTTTGATGCCAGTACCACGATGCCCACCATGCACACCGCAACGGCAGCCCAACCGGCCGGCCGCAACGACTCGCCCAGGAACACGAGTGAGAACACCGCGACTTGCACCACTTCGGTCTTGGAGTAGACCGTGCCGATGGCGTAATCACGGGCGTCGAACGCGCGGATGAGACAGATGGTGCCGATGATCTGGGCGATGCCCGCCCCCGTGATGATCGGCCAGAAGTGAGCCGGGATGTGTGGAAACCGAATCCCGATGAGCGCCGCCACGCCGATGGCTGCCAACGAGAGCGGTGCGCCGTACACGTACCGCACGAAGCCGGCGCCGCTCACCGACAACAGGGCGCGTAGGCGTTGCTGCATCGCAGTACGTGCAGTTTGAAAGCCGGCGGCGAAGAGGGTGACGGGAATCCACATGGGTTCTCACTGAATGGGATAAGAATATCGAAATATGATACAACATCGAGACTACCGGAACCACCCGAACGGCTCGTCACAGTCGGCGAGTGTCACCAGATATGGTGCTGGGCATGACCGCTGTGGGCCGATACATCGCGTTGGAGGGTGCCGAGGGCTGCGGCAAGAGCACCCACGCCGCACGCCTGGCAGTGTCGCTGGACGCAGTGCTGACACGTGAGACGGGCGGCACGCACATCGGCAACGAGATCCGCACGTTGCTGCACGACCCCACGAACACGCATTTGGTGGACAAGGCAGAGGCGCTGCTCATTGCCGCCGATCGGGCCCAGCACATGCACGAGGTGGTGCGACCGGCGCTGTCGATCGGTCGACATGTCGTCAGCGACCGGAGCGCGCATTCCAGCTTGGCCTATCAGGGATACGGGCGCGGCCTTGCCCTCGACGACGTCCGCCACATCAGCCACTGGGCGATCGACGGCCTGTGGCCCGATCTCGTCATCCTCATCGACGTCCCGGTCGAGGTGCTGGCCGAGCGAATGAGCAAACGCGATCTCGACCGGTTCGAACAGGCCGATGACGCGTTCCATGCGCGCGTTCGCGCTGGTTTCGCCACGATGGCAGCGGCCGATCCGCGCCGATGGGTCGTGGTCGACGGAACCCAGGCCAAAGACGACGTGGCGCATGTCATCCGCACGGTGGTCCTCGATCGCCTGGGCGTCTGATGGCCACCATCTGGCAATCCGTCATCGGCCAACCCGGTGCAGTGGCGCGCCTACAGGCAAGCGCAGCCCACCCAGTGCACGCCTACCTGTTCGTGGGGCCTTCGGGGAGCACCAAGAACGAGGCAGCACGAGCGTTCGCCGCGCTGTTGCTTGCTGGCGTCGACGACCCCGAACAGCGCGACGCCCGTCTGGCGCTGGCCGGACAACACCCCGACGTCCGGGAGTTCGCCCGCATCGGGCCCGCCATCTCGCGCGATCAGGCCGACGAGATCGTTCGCCTCGCTGCGCTTGCCCCAATCGAGAGCCGGCGCAAGGTGCTCATCCTCGATGAGTTCCACCTGCTCAGTGCCGAGGCAGCGGCAAAGTTGCTCAAGACCATCGAGGAGCCACCGGACAGCACCGTGTTCATCGTGCTCGCCGATCAGATGCCACCCGAACTCGTCACCATTGCCTCGCGTTGCGTGCGCATTGAATTCGTTGCGATCCCTGCCGACCTCGTGGTGGCGACGCTGGTGTCCGAGGGCGTCGATGCCGCCCGAGCGGCCCAGTCGGCGCAGTCGGCGTCCGGCGATCTGGCCCGCGCCCGACTGTTGGCCAACGACCCGAACCTTGCAGCGCGTCGCGAGATGTTCGCATCCACGCCCTACCGACTGGACGGAACCGGTCGGGCCGTGGTGGCGGCGGTCGAGGAGATCCTCGACGCCATCGAGGCAGCCGCAGCGCCGCTTGCGGCGCGCCACACCACAGAGATCGCCATGCTCGAGGAGCGCATCGCTGCGATGGGTGAACGCGGAAGCGGCAAGAAGGCGCTCGAGGAGCGCCACAAGCGCGAGCTGCGCCGTCATCGCACGGATGAGCTTCGCTCGGGCCTCACCACCCTTGCCGGTGCGTACCGCGACGCGTTGGTCAACGGCACGATCGGCCGCCCCGAATCGGCAGCGACGGCCATCACCCGCATCCATGGTTCGCTCGAATCGCTCGAACGCAACCCCAACGAGCCGTTGCTCCTGCAAGCGCTGTTGCTCGGACTTCCCTCGATGACCCGGTAGCGACTAGACCAACAACGTGCCCAGGCTGTCGACCGACGAAGTGTTCGCATTTCTTGCCGAACCGAATCATCTTGCGCGTATCGCCACCGTCGACGCCGATGGCATGCCGCGGGTCGTGCCGTTGTGGTTCATCATGGACGGTGACCGACTGTGCTTCACACCGCGCGAGCCTGCGGTCATCTGGCAGAACATGCTGCGCGATCCCCGCGTGGGTATCTCCGTCGATGAGGACGAGGCGCCCTATCGCAAGGTCACGGTGCAGGGCCACGTCGAGGTGCTGTACGAGCCCGGTCGTGATCGACTGTGGCAACATCTGTACCGCGCCATCGCCTCGCGGTATATCTCGGCCGGGGCCGCCAATGCCTACGTGGACAGCACCGACGACCAACCGCGGGCGCTGTGTGCGGTCGACCTCACCGCCCCGACCACCCTGGTGTCCACATGGCGCATGCCGGTCGAGGGCGAGGATCCCCGCGGCATCTGGCATCCCCGCTACTACGTTCCCGGGACCAAGATGGCCCCGCCACCCCAATCCGGGTAGGCCCCATCTCGGCTGTCCGCTAGCATTGGTCCTCACGCCCAGGTAGCTCAGTCGGTAGAGCAACGCACTCGTAATGCGTAGGTCAGGAGTTCGATTCTCCTCTTGGGCTCCAGTCTGATCACCACGTCCGCCACAGCCGTCGCCGCACCGTGGATGGGGAACCGACAAGCTCTTGCCCCCACCGAATCATGGTCTCCGGTGTCGCGGAATCAAGCCGGCTGAATTATTATCTCGGAACGCCAAAAGCCCATTCTGGCGCGTCACCATCCGGACGTCGTGCAGATCGTCGCCGTCGAAAAATGATTGTTTGGGCGGTTGCTGGTGCGGCGGTCGTTGTGGCGGCCGTCGTCGTGGTGGTCGCCGTATCGGGGAGTGGCAATCGTGCCGGAACACTGGTGAACGGATGCGACGTCGGCCCCGGTGCGCATTGCCGGGGGGTCACGCTTTCCGGTAGGGATCTCAGCGCCGAAGACCTCACCGATGCTGACCTCACCGACGCGGACCTCAAGAACATCAACCTCACCGGTGCCGATCTCAGCAACGCCAATCTCACCAACGCAGACCTGGCGGGCGCCAACCTCGCCGACGCCAACCTCACTGAAGTTGTGCTCGCGTACGTCTTGTCGGGTGGTATCACCGGCACACCGAAGGCCCTGCCACCTGGCTGGACGATCGTCGATGGCTACCTGGTCGGGCCGTGGGCCAACCTCACAGGGGCGGCACTCGCGGGGGCCGATCTCTCCGGTACGACGCTCACGAACGCCAACCTCACCGGCGCCACTCTGACGAACACCAACCTCACCGGTGCCGACCTCACCGGTGCCAACCTCACCAATGTCGTTTCGGGCGGCATCGCTGGTACGCCTCGATCGCTGCCGAAAGGGTGGACGCTTGTCAACGGCTACCTCATCGGGCCGTGGGTCAACCTCGCAGGGGTTGATCTCGCCAACAGCGACCTCAGTGGGGCCAACGTGACAGACGCAGATCTCACGGGTGCGAACCTGACGAACGCCAACCTCAGTGGCGCCGATCTCACCGGTGCTGACCTGACGAACGCCAACCTCACCGACGCCAACCTCACGGGTGCAAACCTCACGAATGCCAGTCTCCTCGGTGCCAACTTCAGCGGTGCCGACCTCACCGGGGTCGTCTCGAGTGCGCCGGTCGACCCAACTGCGTCGATACCGGACGGGTGGACGGTCGTCGACGGCACGATCACGCCCGGATGAACCGAAGAACCAAGTACACGCCGACTCATCGTCCGCCATCGCTGTGTGAGCGGCACCAACCTCGCCGCACCGTAGAAGGGCCGCCCGCATGAACACCCCAAACAAGATGCCGAACGACGCTGTGGACTCGTTCGTTCCCGCCAGCAGTGAGGTGACCCGTTCACGCTTCTCGTGGTCGTCGAAGTCCCGCGCTGAGCAGCGCAAGATCCGCAACGTTGCGATCGGCGCGGGTACGGCCGTGGCTGTGCTGGCACTTGCCGTCGTTGTCATTACCAACACGGTTGGTGGCCGCGCAGGAACCTTTGTCGCACCGGTTTCGTGCGCCAGTTCCACCGCCAGTAACCTCCGCTTCGATCCGACCACTGGTGCCGAGGGTGCCAGCATTTACATCACCGGAACCAACTTCGCTGACGTCACTGACGTCACGTTCAACGGCACCTCGGTCACTTCGTTCACCGTTGTCTCCCCGACAGAGATCACGACTGCCGTACCTGCTGGCGCCACCAACGGCCCGATTGCGATCGTGTCCAAGACGACCCCCGTCACGAGCGACACGTGTTTCGTCACGACCTCACCGGCGATCGCGTCATTCACTCCTAGAACGGGGACAACCGGTACGAACCTGACGATCACCGGTGCGAACTTCACCGGTGCGACCGCCGTGAAGTTCAGCGGCCTGGCCATCAAGCCAACCTCGGTGACGGCAACATCGATCACTGTTGCTGTGCCCGCGAATGCTGTTTCGGGTCTGATCTCGGTGGAAACACCGGTGAGTACCGGGGTCGCGACCGGCACATTCGCCGTTGCGTCGCCAGCGATCAGCAGTTTCTCACCCGCGCTCGGCGCCGCAGGAACCACGGTCACCATCACCGGCGCGAACCTGTCGGGAGCAACAGCCGTCCGTTTCGGCGCTACCCCTGCTGCGTCGTTCAGCGTCGTGTCGGCGACCACCATTAGAGCGATAGTGCCAGCCAACCTCATCAGCAGCCCGATCAGCATCACCGCTCCTGCGGGAACCGCAAGGTCGAGCGCTGACTTTGCTGCTCCTCCCACGATCAGTTCTTTCACACCCACCACCGCCTCACCCGGCTCGACGGTGACGATCACCGGCGCCAACCTGACCTCGGTGAGTTCGGTGGAGTTCACCGGCACGACAGCGAACGCAACCTTCACTGTTGTCTCACCGACGCAGATCACAGCAACGGTGCCGAACGAAGCGTTGAGTGGACCGGTGTCGGTTCGCGGTACGGCGCTCGCAGTCAGCACCACAGCACTCATCATCGGACCATCGGTGACATCGTTGTGGCCGATCAGTGGCCCGGCCGGAACCGTGGTCACGATCACCGGATTCAATTTGAGCAGCCCCACTGCCGTCACGTTCAACGGGGTCACCGCCCAGTTCCAAGCGGGCTCAGCCACACAACTCACTGCCACCGTCCCCGCCGGCTTAACAAGCGGCATCCTGACGGTGCGCACTGCGACGGGAAGCGCCAACAGCCTGGAGGCCTTCGGCACCGTCAGCCCACCGACCCTGGTGGTCGAACCCGTCGGCCCGGTGACCGTCGCTCGCACACCTTCGGGCACCACCACCCCGACTTCGGCCACGCCTGCCACTGTTGCTGCTCCAACAACACTTTCCGGCGGCCAGATCACGCTGTCCGCTCAGGTCGGCACCTCGGTTCTCGATGCATCGGGAGTGCCGACGTGGTCGGGTACCGCGCAGGCTGCGTTCGGAACACTGCGTATCCCCGTGTCACTGACCTATACGAACGACACCACCTGGACACTGCTCCCGAACGCAGCAACCGCAACGGTCGCGATCCGCGCGGTGAACCTCTCGATCGGCTCACTCTCGGGTTCCATCACCGCAACACCGAGCGCCACCGTGTGGGACCTTCGCGGGACACTCAGCGCGCCGGCCAGTTTTGTGGGCGATTCGGGTGCCACGAAGAACGGCAAACTCGCGTTGCTTGGCGGCACCGTCTCCATCAAGCCAACATGCCCAGCGTTCGCCACGTCCACCTCGCTCTGCTCAGCCAGTGCCGCGACCACGTTGTACCTGAGCATCGCTGCGGACGGCACAGCGGCCACCCCGGGCTTCTTGGCGAACCTGGGAAGCGGCCTCCCCCAACAAGCGTCCGGTAAGTACGAAGCAGCGCTGAACCTGACCTCGAGCGCTTTCGTGTTGGAGGGTCTCTTCGACGCCACCGCCGCCGCCAGCTTGGTGACGGACACGGGCAACATCGCGATGAGCGACCTGAGTATCCGGATTGCGGCCGGCGAGACCACCTTCGCCGTCCTCAGCGGCGACATCATCGTGGACAGCGGTTCGGCCAACGGTGGCTTCGATGTTCTCGTGCGCGGCAAGGGTCGGATCAGCGTCCCCAAGATCGGTGGATGGAACATCAAACAGCTCGCGGTTGCCTACGTCGACGGCGGGACGGTGACGGTTGGCTCAATGGGTAAGGGGCCGAAGTTGGGCGACGCCGTCATGGGGAGCATCGCGTTCTTCTCTTCCCAGCAGGACGTCTCGGCGAAGATACTCGGCACCGTTGTGCGTATCCCTCCGCGCACGTATGCGTTTGCCGGTTCACTACCGACCCCAAAGTTGCTGAACGAAAACCTTGGCATTCCGAAGGACAACTTCGGTGCCTATGCCACGTACACGTCCTCCGGCTTGATCAAACTCAATGCGGTGATTCCGGCCAGCATCAAGCTGCCCCCGATTCCGCACGTCAAGACCACCATCACCAGCTTCGTGTTCACTGCCATCATCAACGTGGAGCCGACGGTCGGCTCAGAAAAAGGGTTCCAGCTGGCAGCGAACGGAACAATGTCGATCGACGGCAACAGCCCGATCGACATCGTGCTTGCTGCGAGAGTTGCGAGCGCGTGTGCTGTCGTTGGCCCAGCGAGCGTCCCACCGGGAGTCGTGGCACCTCCGGTGTGCTACGCCGAGAGCTCGCCGTACTTCACTATTTCAATCTCTGCTGTCGGCACGAACGGTGCGAGTGTCTGGCCGAACATCTTTGGTGTCACTGGACTGAACCTCAACTCGGTGGCGCTCCAGATCGGGCTGACCCCCGGCATCTTCCCGTTCGTTTCGGTTAGCCTCGCTGGCGCCGGAACGCTTCCTGGCAAGTTGCGCGAATACATGGGGATCGACTCCAACGAAAACATCCCCGTGGCATTCGTGATGAACCTTTCATCCATCAACCCGTGCTTGTCCGTCAACGTCGGCAACCCTGACAGCGCGACGCCGATCATGGCTCTGCCTCCGAAGTCGCAGGTCGTGACCGCGACTTTCTTCAGCCTGCAGGTCTCTCCGACCGGTTGCTCGGTTGGAATCTTCGATGTCCCGGCGGGTGTGCAGATACGCGCCAAGGCGAAGGTGTTCGCTGCTTCAGTTGACCTCTTCGCGGCCTACAACCCAAACCCCGGCGGACCACCAGGGGCAAAGACTCCGCAGCTGCGAGCGTGGCTCACCGTCGACAACCCCAACACCAGTGCGAACGTCCGAGTCGACGGCTCGCTTCGCGTCCTGGCCGCCGCCGGTGGCTGGAACCCACTTCCAAAACTCGAAATCAGCGGCGGGATCAAGATCGGTAGCGCTGCACGCATCGACGTCTTCGGTAGCTGCGGCGTCATCACTGGCTGTACGGGAACTGGCACGGGTGCAGTGTCGATCGGCGGGTTCAACCTCACCATGGCGGCGACGGTCAAGAATCTCGGCACAGCGCTCTTCTCCGTCGAGGCGTCTGGAGCGCTGAGTGTTGCCGGTACGCAGGTTGCGCTCAGCGGTTCGTACCAGCCAGCCACCAACTCGTACTCCTTCGGTGGCTCCGGCACGTTCCCCAATGGGGGAGTTCTCAAGACGTTCGAAATTGCCTTCGGCCAGGGAATCGACACCAACTACCTCCCGAAAGGGGTGTTCCGCGCCTCGGGTTCGTTCGGTGGCAGATTCACGTCGGCAACGGGCGTCAGCGGCGCGTTCAACACCTCTTGGGTCGACCTGACGCCCAACATCTCGAATCTGAACCTCGAGATGAATCCGAAGATCGACCTGGGGCTGATCACGGTTCCGGCAAAACTCGGCTTCGTCGTCTGCCTCTCCGGTCCCTGTGCGGGCACGGTGACTCCGAAGTTCAACTTCTCCTCGACCTTCAAGGGAGTCCCGTTCAACATCCCGGATACCGCCCTCGACGGCGGCTGGGGTTTCAACGCCTCTACTTCGGCGTACTTCAGCGGGTCCGACCAGGTCGGTAGCAAACAGGCCGGCCTCAAGGGCAACTTCTCGGGTGACGTCATCCTCGCCATCTCGTCGGCAGCAGGTTTGACCGTGGACAGCAACGTGAGAGTGAAGGCACAGTTGGGCGCCGGCACGTGGACCAACTTGGGAACCTACGACGCCGACGTCGACTTCTCCGGGGCCGCGTTCAGGTTCTGCAAGAACCTGAAGGGCAAGAAGATTTGCATTCCGTGACGTCGGTGACGTCGGTGACGT